>NZ_JBHUWH010000076.1:0-23890 GCF_042670125.1 Kitasatospora sp. NPDC057198
GAGTCTGCAAGTGGGCGGTCGCCCTTTTCGGCGTTCCGGACGGCCGGCGGCGGCCGCCCGCGGAGGTGGTTCCGCACGTTCCGGGGGGTCACCACCAGGCGGGACGCGCCACGCCGCTGTTCGGACGACGTAGCTTGCGATGTACCTTGCAAGTATAGGAAGATCTTTATGTCCTATTGCCATTTTCACATGCCACGCCGGAAGGGGTGCCGTCATGGCGCGTCCGAACTGGGTGCCCGCAGGGACCGACCTCGACAAGCCGAACGCCGCCCGGGTCTACGACTACTACCTCGGCGGGTCGCACAACTTCGAGGTGGACCGGCAGATGGCGCGCAGGGCGATCGAGCTCTGGCCGGACCTGCCGATGATCATGCGGGCCAACCGGGCCTTCCTGCGCCGGGCCACCCAGTTCGCCGCCGGGGAGGGCATCGCCCGCTACCTCGACATCGGCTCCGGCATCCCCACCTTCGGCGCCGTCCACGAGGTCGCCCGCGAGTACCGGCCCGACGCTCGCGTGGTCTACGTCGACATGGACCCCGTCGCGGTCGCGCACAGCCGCCTGATCCTGGCCGACGACCCGCTCTCCCAGGTCGTCGACGCCGACCTGCGCAACACCGACGACCTGCTGGCCCGCCCCGAGGTCGAGGAGCTGCTCGCCCCCGGCGAACCCGTCGCCGTCATCCTGAACGCCGTCCTGCACTTCGTCACCGACGCCGACGAGCCCGACAAGATCCTCGCCAAGCTGCGCGAGGCCCTCCCCAGCGGCAGCATGCTGATCCTCTCGCACGCCGCCCTGGAGGGCCGCCCCGACCAGGCCGGCTCCCACCAGAGCCTCTACCGCTCCACCCCGACGCCGCTCACCATGCGCAGCCGCGAGCAGATCACCGCCTTCTTCGACGGCTACGACCTGGTCGAACCCGGCGTGGTCTACCTGCCCGAGTGGCGCCCCGACGACGCCGGATCGGTCGGCCCGCACCCCGAACGGATGACCGGCATGGCCGGCGTCGGGCGCCTGTCGTGAACGAGTCACCCGCCGCGGACGGGACCGCCGACCCGAGCGGAACGCCCGGCGCGGTCGCGGAGCCGGTCCTGGACGCGGGACCGGGCGCGGCGGGTACGGGCGCGGTGGATACGGGCACGGCGGGTACGGGCACGGTGGGTACGGACACGGTGGGCGCAGGACCGGGCACGGCGGGTGTCGGCCCGGTGGGTGCGGCGGGCGCGGTCGCGGGCGCGGCGGCGGCCGCCGCCGTCGCCGCGTTCTACGCCGAGTGGGCGGCCATGCTGCGCACCGGGCACGGCGCCGCCGTGCGCCCCGGCGTGCTCAACCCGCTGATCGCCCGCACTGCCGAACTGCTGCACCGCGCCGCCCGCGAGCACCCGTTCCGCCCCGAACTGGCCGGACAGGTCGGGGCGCTGCTCATCGACAACCAGTTCACCGACCCGCAACTGCTCTCCGAAGCGGTGCAGCTGATCCAGCGCAAGCCCGTCCCCGACGACCGCGGCCCGGCCCTCGTCGGCGCCTTCGCGGCCGGCTGGGCGGCCGCCCTGCGCGAGCGCACGCTGCGCGAGCAGGAGGCGATCCGGCTCGCCGCCGACACCGCCCGGCAGGAGGTCGAGAAGGCCCTGCGCGCCTCGGAGGCCCGCTTCCGGGCGCTGTTCGAATCGGCGGCGATCGGCATCGGCCTCGGCGACACCGACGGCAACATCCTGGCCGTCAACCGGGCCCTCGGCGAGATCTTCGGCGGCGGCCCCGAGGACATGACCGGTGTGCGGGTCAACGACCTGGTCCACCCCGAGGACACTCCCGGAGTCTGGGAGGCGTACGAGGAGCTGATCAGCGGCAAGCGCGAGTACTTCCAGTTCGACAAGCCGTACTACCGGCGCGACGGCGAGGTGGTGTGGACCCACCTCACCGTCTCGCTGATCCGCGACGACGACGGCGTGCCGCTCTACCAGGTCGCCATGCTGGAGGACGTCACCGACCGCTACCGCCTCCAGGAGCGGCTGCGCCACCAGGCCACCCACGACCCGCTGACCGGCCTGCCCAACCGGGCCGCGTTCTTCGAACGGCTGGAGAAGCTCTTCGAGGAGCCGGAGCCGGAAGCCCGCTTCGGCCTGTGCTACGTCGACCTGGACGGCTTCAAGATCGTCAACGACAGCCTCGGCCACGACATGGGCGACCAGCTGCTGACCGTGGTGGCCCGCCGGCTGGAGAACGCGCTCAGCCCGCTCGGCCACATGGTGGCCCGGCTCGGCGGCGACGAGTTCGTGGTGCTGCTGGAGAACTGCCGGGGCGAGCAGGAGGCCGTCGCCGCCGCCAAGACCGTGCTCGCCGCGCTCACCAAGCCCGTGGTGATCGGCGACCACCGGCTCGCCGTCGGCGCCAGCGTCGGCGTGCTGGAACGGCGGATCGCCACCACCACGCCCGGCGCCGCCGTCCGGGCCGCCGACCTCACCCTGTACCGGGCCAAGGAGGCCGGGCGCGGCCGCTGGACGCTGTTCGACCCCAAGGAGAACGCGCGCGCCGTCAGCCGGTACGCGGTGTCCGTGCGGATGCCCGCCGCGCTGGACCGCGGCGAGTTCTTCATCGACTACCAGCCGATGGTCGACCTCGCCACCGGCGCGATGACCGGCGTCGAGGCGCTGGTGCGCTGGCGGCACCCGCAGATGGGGGTGCTCGGCCCCGAGGAGTTCGTCGGCGTCGCCGAGGAGACCGGGCTGATCATGCCGCTCGGCCGCTGGGTGCTGGAGCAGGCGTGCGAGCAGGCCGCCGACTGGGTCGCCAGGTTCGGCGACCGGGCGCCCCGGCTGAGCGTCAACCTGGCCGTCCGGCAGGCCCGCAACGCCGGACTGGTCGGCGACATCGAACGCACCCTGCGCAGCACCGGCCTCGACCCGTCCATGCTCCAGCTGGAGATCACCGAGTCGACCGTGGTCGGCCCCGAGGACGAGGCGCTCAAGGCCCTGCACGCGCTGGTCGACATGGGCGTCTCGCTCTCCGTCGACGACTTCGGCACCGGCTGGTCCAACCTGGCCTACCTGCGCGACCTGCCGGTCTCCAACCTCAAGATCGCCGGCTCCTTCGTCGGTGACCTGCACGACCCCGCCAAGGACACCCACCTCGGCTGGCGGATCGTCAGCGGACTGGTCTCGCTCGCCCACACCCTGGGCCTGTCGGTCACCGCGGAGGGCGTGGAGAGCCGCGCCGACGCCGAACGCCTGCGCCTGATGGGCTGCGACCTCGCCCAGGGCTGGCACTTCGGACGCCCCGTGCGCCCCGCCGAGATCGCCCGCCGGATCGCCGAGACCGACCTGGAGGCCCCGCCCGAACCCGGCCCCGGCCACGAGTACTGAAACCCGGCCGCCCGGCCGGGAAAACCGCTACCCGTCCGGGCGCGGCGCCACTACCGTGCCGCTGTGACGCTGACCGACACCGAGATCGCCGAACTCCTCGCCCCCGCCGGGTTCCAGGTCCTGGAGCGCCTGCCCGGAGAGGTCCGGTTCCCGCTCCGGCCGCACCACTCGGCGGCGAGCAGCCGCTCCGAGCACGGGCGCTTCGACGCGCGCCCCGACGAGGTCCCCGACCTGGACGACCCGGACATGGCCGAGAAGGTCAACGCGAGCTGGTACCGGATGGCGACGGAGTACGGACTCCTCGACGCCGACCGCGAGTTCCTGCTCGCGTTCGGACGCGTCAGGCTGGGCGGCGACCCGGACGAAGAGCCCTGGACGGTCGGCTTCCGGGTCCGGCTGCTGGACGGCTGGGACGTGGTGGGGAGCGAGGTGGAACTCCTCAGGAGCGGCTTCGCCACCCTCTTCACCCCGCGCTTCGTGCCGGAGTTCACGGTGGTCTCCCTGGACGGCCTGATGATGATGAGCACCACGGTCTGGGGCGACGGCACGGTCAGCACCATCGCCATCCGTCCGGACGCGGTCGGTTCGGACGTGGTCGGCCCGGACGCGGTCGGTTCGGACGCGGTCGGCCCGGACGCGGTCAGTCCGGACGCGTAGCCGGGCCCGGTCGGGCGGGCGGGGCGGCGAGTTCGCGCAGCACCGGGACGAGGACCGCGCGCAGCCAGTGCCGGTTGCGGGCGGAGCGGCGGGACTTCTCCAGGTTGGCCGAGACGTGCCACAGCCAGGCCAACAGCACGCCGGACAGCGGGAGTTCGCCGGTCTCGGGACGGTGCAGGCCCCCGGTGCGCAGGGCCCGGACGACCTGCTCGCCCCATGAGCGCCCCTCCAGCAGCCGGCCCAGGGCCAGCGCGAAACTCGCCCGGTCGACCACCGCCGGGCCGTCGGCGAGCGCGTCCGCCCAGTCGACCAGCCCGGTGACGAACGGCCGCCCGGCCGGCTGCCCGGCGGACCGCCCGGCCGGGTCGGGGGAGCGCAACAGCAGGTTGCCGGGGGTGAAGTCGCCGTGCGTCCAGGCCACTTCGACCGGGTGCCCGGTCAACTCGCGGCGCAGGAAGGCGCGCAGCGCCAGCAGGCCCGCGGTGCCCTCCGCGCCCCGGCACCAGCGGACCCGGTCGGAGAGCACCGCCAGCCGGTGGCCCAGCCAGCCGTCCACCAGCCGGGCGTCCCGGCTCGATCCGCCCGCCGCGCCGCGCAGTTCGTCCAGCACGCCGAACGCGGACGCGGTCAGCGCGGCGGCCAGTTCGGGGCGGCGGGAGAGCAGCACATCGCCCGGGACGCCCGGCAGCACCTCCTGCACCAGCACCGGCGGGCGACCGCCCAGCCGGGAGTCCAGCGTCCGGGGCAGCAGGCCGCGCAGCCCCGGCGGCCGCAGCTGCGCGGCCAGCACCGCGACCGCGTCCCGCTCGCGCACCAGCGACCGCACCGCCTCGCCGGTGCGCGGGCACTTGACCAGCACCGGCGGCCCGCCGTCCGCCGGACGCCGACGCGCCACCAGCACGTCCGAGGGGTCCCGCGCCACCGCCTCCCACCGGCCGGGCCCCAACTCCCGTGCCGCCAGCCGCAACCGCAGCCCGTCCGCCGCCCGGCCCGCCACCCCCGGCGGCACCAGCAGCAGGCCGCCCGCGACCTCGCGCACCCCCATCAGCTCGTACACGGGCACCCGGCCGCCGCCGCTCATCCCCGCCCCCGCTCCCCGGCACCCGCCGACCGCCGCACCGCACCGGCCGGTTGCAGCAGCCGCACCGGCAGCCCGGCCCGGCCCGCCTCCGGCAGTGCGATCGGCGCCGGCAGCGCGACCCCCTCCGCCGGGTCCGCCCGGTACGGCGAGACGAAGGGCCGTGCCACGGAACGCAGTCCGGCCGGCTCGGCGGCCGTCGCGCGCTGATCCGTCGGGCGCGGGACGGCGCCGGGGGAGGGGACGGCCGGTGCGGGGTTCATGGGTGCTCTCCGGGACTCTCCGGGACGCGGCGGAGCAGCGGGGGCCGGACACGGACGCTTCCACCGTCCGCCCGCCCCGGCCCGCGCGCAACGCGGGCCCCGGCCGCACGCCCACCGTCACCGCCCGGACGCGCACCGCATCCGCCGGAAATTCCCCGCCGACGACCGATGAGTCGGCCCGGTGCCGCCCGTCGAAGCCGGTGAGAGCCACGACCACCGACCGGGGAGACCTGAGATGACCAACACCAGCGCCGGCGCCACCGCCACCGTTTCCGCCACCGCTCCTGCTGCCACCGGGCAGCGCCCCGGCAAGGCCCTGCGGTGGACGGTCCGGACCCTGCGCGTCCTGCTCGCGCTGTTCTTCGCCCTGGCCAGCGCCGCGCCCAAGCTGCTCGCGGTCTCCGACGCCACCGTCGTCTTCGACGCCGTCGGCGCGGGCCGCTGGTTCATGTACCTCACCGGCCTGGTGGAACTCGCCGGAGCCGTCGGCCTGCTGCTGCCCCGCCTGGCCGGTCCGGCCGCGACCGCCCTGATCGCCTTCCTGTTCTGCGCCTTCGCCACCCAGCTCACCGCGATGCACGGCGAGAACGCCGGCACCCCGTTCTTCTTCATGGCCCCGCTCGCCGTCGTCGCCTGGACCCACCGCGCCGAGACCGCCGCCCTGCTGCGCCCGCGCCCGCGCCGCTGAGCACGCGGGCGGTGCCGGCCCGGCTCCGTCCCGCCCGGCCTGCCCCCGCCGTCCACGACGGTGACCGGTCGCGGGATCATGGGAGGCCGTCGGAACCGCCCCGGAGGAGCGCCGCCATGCAGTTCGTCGTCCACGAGCACCCGGTCGGACGCGCCGCGACCAACTACATCGCGCGCGCCGACCTGGCCCCCTTCGGGCTGGAGGGGCAGGTCGAGCAGCTCTGGCTCACCCCGGCCGGGGAGGGGAGGTACCGGGTCGCCTGCGTCCCGTTCTTCACGTACGGGATCGCCCTGGGCGACACCGTGCTCCTCGACGGCGACGACTACGTCAGCCAGGTGGTCGGGGTCTCCCGGCACCGGGTACTGCGACTGCTGTTCACGCCCGACCTCCCCGCCGCCGACCTCCGGCGGGCCGCCGACCTGGTCACGACCGAGGTCCTCGCCGCCGGGCTGCCGAGCGAGTGGAGCGGCGAACGCTTCGTCGCCGTGGACGTCCCGCCCGGCGCCGCCCCCTCCGGAGTGTTCGCCGCCATGGAGGCCGCGGTCGCCGCCGGCCACGCCTTCTGGGAGTGGGCGGACGCGGAGCCCTTCGCGGGCCGCTCCTGACCCGACCGCCGGCCCCGGCCGGGCCGGGCCGGTCAGCCGACGAGGGGGGCCAGGTCCAGGGTGTGCCGGGTGTGTTCGACCTTGGCGCGGAGGTAGCGGAGGTTGCTGGGGGAGAGGTGGACGCCGGTGGGGACGCGTTCGGTGATGGTGACGCCGAGGGCGGTGAGCTGGGCGGCCTTGTCGGGGTTGTTGCTGAGCAGGCGGACGGCGGGGGCGTCGAGGGCGGCGAGCATCTGGGCGGCGGCGGTGTAGTCGCGGCCGTCCTCGGGCAGGCCGAGGGCGGTGTTGGCCTGGTAGGTGTCGAGGCCGGAGTCCTGGAGGGCGTAGGCGTCGAGCTTGTTGTAGAGGCCGATGCCGCGGCCCTCCTGGCGGAGGTAGAGCAGGTGGCCGCCGGTCTCGGCGATGCGCTGGACGGATTCGCGCAGCTGGGGGCCGCAGTCGCAGCGGGCGGAGCCGAACACGTCGCCGGTGAGGCACTCGGAGTGCAGGCGCACCAGGGGGGTGGCGGTGGCGGACGGGTCGCCGAGGGTGAGGGCGAGGTGCTCGGCGCCGTCGGCGAGGCCGTGGAAGGTGTGCACCTCGGCTTCGACGCGGTAGCCGTCGGCGAAGGCGAGGGGCACGCGCACGCGGGAGCGGACGGTGGCGGCGGGCAGCGGCGGGGTGGTTGCGGGGTGCGTCATGTCGGGTCCCTCCGGGGCCGCGAGTGGGGGGCCTGCGGTCCGGTGCGAGGGGCCGTGGGCAGGTTGTTCAAATTCGAACCGGATCGTGCCCGCCTGACGCTACACCTTGGTTCCAATTTGAACAACCGGCGTTCCGGAGCGCCCTTCCCGCCCCGCGCGCCCCACCGGCCCCGCCGTTCGGCCCACCGACCGCCCCGCTACCCGCCGGTACCCCTGCATGGTGGGGAAGGAGGGAGGACGAGCAGAGGGAGGCAGCGGATGGCGAAGGCATTCGGGTTCGTCGGGTACGGCGGCCCGGAGCAGCAGGAGTTCCTGGACCGGCCCACGCCCGTCCCCGGGCCCGGAACGCTGCGGATCAGGGTGGTCGCGGCCGGGGTCAACCCCGCGGACTGGAAGAAGCGGCAGGGCCGGTTCGGCACCGGCGCCGCCCCGCCGGTGGTGATGGGCAGCGAGGCGGCGGGCGTGGTGACCGCCGTCGGCGAGGACGTGCGGGGCTTCCGGACCGGCGACGAGGTGTTCGGCACCGCCCCGGACGGCGCCTTCGCCGAGGAGGCGCTGCTCACCGCCCGCACCACCGCGCACAAGCCGAGCACGGTCGGCTTCGCCGAGGCGGCCGCCCTCCCGGTCGCGGCCGCCACCGCCTACGACGCCCTCGACCAGCTCACCGCGCTCGGCCTGCGCCCCGGCCACACCCTGCTGGTGGTCGGCGCGTCCGGCGGCGTCGGCACCGCCGCCGCGCAGATCGCCCGCGGCCGCGGCGTGACCGTGCTGGGCACCGCCGGGGAGGGCAGCGCCGACCACGTCCGCTCGCTCGGTGCGACCCCCGTCCGCTACGGCGCGGGCGTCGCCGAGCGGCTGCGCGCCGTCGCCCCCGGCGGGGTGGACGCCGTGCTCGACCTGGTCGGCGGGGACGCCGTCCGCGAGGTGGCCGACGCACTGCGCGCCCCCGGCCGGCTGGTGTCCACCGCCGATCCGGACACCGCCGCCGAGCTCGGCGGCGCCCACGTCCACCGGGTCGGCACCGCCGCCCCGCTCGCAGCTCTCGCCGAACTCGTCGCCGCCGGCACGCTCGACCCGCACATCACCGCCCGCTACCCGCTGGAACGCGCCGCCGAGGCGATGGCCGAGGTGGAGGGCGGACACGCCCGAGGGAAACTGATCCTGGAGATGAGCCGACCGTGAAGATCACCGAACCGAGCCCCGGCGCGCCCTGCTGGGTCGAACTCGCCACCAAGGACCCGGCCGCCGCCAAAGCCTTCTACCACGAGCTCTTCGGCTGGCGCGTCGAGACCCTCCCCGACGAGAGGGCCATGGGCTACACCAAGCTCTACCTGGGCGAGCAGCTCGTCGCCGGACTCAGCGGACTCGTCCAGCCCGACCAGCCCACCGCCTGGACGATCGGCTTCCACACCGCCGACGCCGACGCCACCGCCGACGAGATCGCCGACGCCGACGGCAAGGTGATCGTCCCGCCGACGGACGCCCTGGACTGGGGCCGGTTCGCCGTCACCGCCGACCCCACCGGCGCGGTCTTCTCCACCTGGGAACCCGCCGCGCTGCGCGGCGTCGACCTGCGCGACGAGGCCGGCGCCCTCGGCTGGGTCGAACTCGCCACCCGCGACCCGCGCGCCGCCGCCGAGTTCTACGCTCGGGTGTTCGGCTGGAGCGTCAACACCGGTGAGATGTACACCCGGTTCGGCCTGGGCGGCCGCGACTTCGCCGGCATGATGGACATGTCCGACCAGTTCCCGGCCGAGGTCGCGCCCTACTGGATGCCGTACTTCGCGGTCGCCGACGTCGACCTCGGCGCCGAGCGCGCCGCCCTGCTCGGCGCCACCGTCACCCTCCCGCCCACCGACGTCCCCGACGGGCCCCGGCTGGCCGTCCTGCACGACCCGCAGGGGGCGCTGTTCGGCATCCACGTGGTGGAGGAGCAGTAGGCAGGGGAGGGCAGGAGAGGGGCGGAGGGGAGGGGGGACGGCGGCGGTGGGCGGGGCGGGGTGTCAGACCCGGGCGGGGGGTGCGCCGGCCGGGGTCGAGGACGGCGGCGGGCCCGGGCGGCGGCGTTCGCGCAGCAGCGGCGCGGCGGCGCACGCCGCCGCCGTCAGCACCACCGCCAGCGCCGTCAGCGGCACCCAGTCGCCCAGCCGCACGTACCAGGTGCGGGCCGCCGGGTCGGCCAGCGCCAGGCGGACCGTCACCGCGCCCGACTCGCCGGTGCCCATCCGCACCAGCCGCCGCCCCTGCGCGTCGTACGCCACCGACTCGCCGGTCAGGGCGGCCTGCACCACCGGGCGGCCGGTCTCGGCGGCCCGCAGCGCGCCCAGCGAGGCGTGCTGCGCCGGGGCCCAGGTCGACTGGAAGGTGGAGGTCGCCGACTGGTAGACGATCAGCTCGGCGCCCTGCCGGGCCGCGGTGCGCGACATGTCGGGGAACGCCGACTCGAAGCAGATCAGCGCGCCCACCGGCAGCGGCCGCCCGCCGCGGTCCACCACCGGCAGCAGGTGCACCGAGCTGCCGGGCACCCGGTTCTCGCCCGCGGCCGCGCTCACCCCGGCGATCCAGCCCAGCAGCGGGCGCAGCGGGATGTACTCGCCGAACGGCACCAGCCGGATCTTGCGGTAGCGCGCCAGCACCCCCGAACCGTCCACCAGCACCGCGTCCTTGGAGATCCGGCCGTCCGCCTTCCGGGCGTCCTCGCCGACCAGCAGCTGCGCCCCGGTCGCGCGGGACAGCGCGGCCAGCCGGGCCACCGTCTCCGGCCGCCGGTCCAGGTCCTCGGTGGTCGAGCTCTCGCCCCACACGACCAGGTCCGCCGGGCGGCCGGCCAGGGTGCGGGTGATCCGCACGTTCGCCTCCAGCCGGGCCTGCTCGTCCGGGGTGGAGCCGGCCTGCACCAGCGCCACCGTCGCCGCGCCCGAGGTCGCCGGGGCGGCCTGCGCGGCGAACGCCAGCGGGCCCGCCGCCAGCGCGGCCAGCGCCGTCGCCCCGGCCAGCGCGCGCACCCGCGGCCCGTGCGCGCACAGCACCACGGCCAGCGCCGTGTTCACCGCGACCAGCGCCCAACTCACCAGCCACACACCGCCGACGGAGGCCAGGCCGAGCACCGCCGGGTGCTCCCACTGGGTGGCGCCCAGCACCGCCCACGGCCCGCCCAGCGCACCCCAGGAGCGGGCGTACTCGGCGCACACCCACACCGCGGGCAGCACCACCAGCGCCGCCGACGCGCGGCGCAGCACCGGCTCGCCGCGCAGCAGCCACCAGGCGGCCAGGCCGAACGGCGCCTGCAGCACGCCGAACAGCACCGCCAGCACCGGCAGTCCGGGGCCGATCGACGGGATCAGCCAGTACATCCCGGTGAGGATGAACCCCGCGCCGAACCACCAGCCGCGCACCGCGGCCTCGCGCGGCCCGTCCGCGGCCCGCATCAGCAGCAGCCCCGGCACCAGCGCCGCCCAGGCCAGCCAGGCCAGGCCCGCGCCGGGGAAGGTCAGGACGGGCAGCGCACCCGAGGCCAGCGCGCCGTAGCGGGCCGGTCGGGTGAGGGCGGTTCGCAGGTTCATGGGCAGATTGTCCGTCCGGCCGGGCCGGAAGGCACCCCTATTCGATCATCGGCATGTCCAGGTCGCCCCCAGCCTGCCCGGATCCCGCCCGTTCACTCGCCCCGGGCGCCGTCACTCGCCCTCGAGGTCGCCCTCCGTCTCCAGCAGCACCTGCCGCAGCTCGTCCAGCAGCGCCGCGTCCGGCTCCGCCCACAGGCCGCGCCCGGCGGCCTCCAGCAGGCGTTCCGCGATGCCGTGCAGGACCCACGGGTTGGCCTCGGCGAAGAACTCCCGGTTGACCGGGTCGAGCACGTACTCCTCGGTCAGCTTCTCGTACATCCAGTCGGCGACCACGCCGGTGGTCGCGTCGTAGCCGAACAGGTAGTCGACGGTCGCGGCCATCTCGAACGCGCCCTTGTAGCCGTGCCGGCGCATCGCCTCCAGCCAGCGCGGGTTGACCACCCGGGCCCGGAAGACCCGGGCCGCCTCCTCGGTCAGGGTGCGGGTGCGCACCGTCTCCGGGCGGGTCGAGTCGCCGATGTACGCGGCCGGGGCGGCGCCGGTCAGCGCCCGCACGGTGGCCACCATGCCGCCGTGGTACTGGAAGTAGTCGTCCGAGTCGGCGATGTCGTGCTCGCGGGTGTCGGTGTTCTTCGCCGCGACGGTGATCCGCCGGTAGGCGCTCTCCATCTCCTCGCGCGCCGGCCGCCCGTCCAGGCCGCGCCCGTACGCGTAGCCGCCCCACACCGTGTACACCTCGGCCAGGTCGGCGTCGGTGCGCCAGTCCCGGCTGTCGATCAGCTGGAGCAGGCCCGCGCCGTAGGTGCCCGGACGGGAGCCGAACACCCGTACCGTGGCCCGGCGTTCGTCGCCGTGCTCGGCCAGGTCGGCCTGCACGTGGGCCCGGACGAAGTTCTGCTCCGCGGGCTCCTCCTGGCGGGCGGCCAGGCGCACCGCGTCGTCCAGCAGCGCCACCACGTGCGGGAAGGCGTCCCGGAAGAAGCCCGAGATGCGCAGCGTCACGTCGATCCGCGGCCGGCCCAACTCCTCGACCGGGACGGCCTCCAGGCCGGTCACCCGGCGCGAGGCGTCGTCCCACACCGGGCGCACGCCCAGCAGCGCCAGCGCCTCGGCGATGTCGTCGCCCGCGGTGCGCATCGCCGAGGTGCCCCACAGCGACAGGCCCACCGACGGCGGGAACTGGCCGTCGTTGTCGGCCCGGTAGCGCTCGACCAGGGACGCGGCCAGCGCCTGGCCGGTCTCCCAGGCGAGCCGGGACGGGACGGCCTTCGGGTCCACCGAGTAGAAGTTGCGGCCGGTCGGCAGCACGTTCACCAGCCCGCGCAGCGGCGAACCGGACGGGCCGGCCGGGACGAAACCGCCCCGCAGGGCGTGCAGCACCGCGTCCAACTCGTCGGTGGTGGCGGCCAGTCGGGGCACCAGCTGGGTCGCCGCGAAGGCCAGCACGTCGGCGACGGCGGCGGGCAGGCCCTCGGCGACCTTGCCGACCGCGGCCGGGTTCCAGTCCTCGGCCTCCATCGCCTCGACCAGCGAACGGGCCTTCGCCTCCGCCGCGTCCGTCGCGCCCAGGGTCAGCGCCGCCTCGTCCAGGCCCAGCGCCTCGCGCAGGCCCGGCAGCGCGCTCACGCCGCCCCAGATCTGCCGGGCCCGCAGGATCGACAGCACGATGTTCACCCGGTCGGTGCCGGCCGGGGCCTGGCCCAGCACGTGCAGGCCGTCGCGGATCTGCGCGTCCTTCACCTCGCACAGCCAGCCGTCCACGTGCAGCAGGAAGTCGTCGAAGCCGTCGTCCTCCGGCCGCTCGTCCAGCCCCAGGTCGTGGTCCAGCTTGGCGGCCTGGATCAGCGTCCAGATCTGCGCCCGGATCGCCGGCAGCTTCGCCGGGTCCATCGCCGCGATGTTCGAGTGCTCGTCGAGGAGTTGCTCCAGCCGGGCGATGTCGCCGTAGGAGTCGGCGCGCGCCATCGGCGGCACCAGGTGGTCGACCAGCGTCGCGTGCGCCCGGCGCTTGGCCTGGGTGCCCTCGCCCGGGTCGTTCACCAGGAACGGGTAGACCAGCGGCAGGTCGCCGAGGGCCGCGTCGGGGCCGCACTCGGCGGACAGCGCGGCGGTCTTGCCCGGCAGCCACTCCAGGTTGCCGTGCTTGCCCAGGTGCACCACCGCGTGCGCGCCGAAACCGCCGTCCGCGCGGTCCGCCGCGATCCACCGGTACGCCGCCAGGTAGTGGTGGCTGGGCGGCAGATCGGGGTCGTGGTAGATCGCCACCGGGTTCTCGCCGAACCCGCGCGGCGGCTGGACCAGCACCAGCAGGTTGCCGGAGCGGATGCCCGCCAGCACCAGGTCGCCGTCCGGGTTGCGCGAACGGTCCACGTACAGCTCGCCCGGCGCCGGGCCCCAGTGCTCCTCCACCCGCTTGCGCAGCGCCGCCGGCAGCGTGGCGTACCAGCGGCGGTAGTCGGCGGCCGGGATGCGCACCGGGTTGCGGGCCAACTGCTCCTCGGTCAGCCACGCCTGGTCGTAGCCGCCCGCCTCGATCAGCGCGTGGATCAGCGCGTCGCCCTCGTGGCCGTGCTCGGTGTCCGTGTGGAAGCCCGGCAGGCCGTCGCCCAGGTCCATGCCCTCGGCGCGCAGCCGCTCCAGCAGCCGGATCGCCGACGCCGGGGTGTCCAGGCCCACCGCGTTGCCCACCCGGGCGTGCTTGGTCGGGTAGGCGGAGAGCACCAGCGCCAGGCGCCGCTCGGCCGCCGGGGTGTGCCGCAGCCGGGCGTGCCGCACCGCGATGCCCGCCACCCGGGCCGCCCGCTCCGGATCCGCCGTGTACACCGTCAGCCCGTCCTCGTCGACTTCCTTGAACGAGAACGGCACGGTGATCAGCCGGCCGTCGAACTCCGGGACGGCCACCTGGGTCGCCGTGTCCAGCGGGGACAGGCCGTCGTCGCTGCCCTCCCACTGCGCCCGCGACCAGGTCAGGCAGAGCGCCTGGAGGATCGGCCGGTCCAGCGCGGCCAACGCGCCCGCGTCCCACGCCTCCTCGTCCCCGCCGGCCTGCGCGTCCGCCGGCCGGGTGCCGCCCGCCGCCAGCACGGTCGTCACGATCACGTCCGCCGCGCCCAGCTCCGCCAGCAGCTCCGGCTCCGCCCCGCGCAGCGACGCGCAGAAGTACGCCCTGGCCTGCGCGCCCTGCTCCTCGAGGGCCCGGCACAGCGTCTCCACGAACGCCGTGTTCCCGCTCATGTGGTGCGCCCGGTAGTACAGCACCGCGACGACCGGGCCCTCGCCGGCGCGCGCCTCCCGCTCCAGCGGGCCCCAGGACGGCGCCGACGCCGGGGGCGCGAAACCGTGCCCGGTCAGCAGCACCGTGTCCGACAGGAACGCGCCCAGCTCCGCCAGGTTCGCCGGACCGCCGTGCGCCAGGTACGCGTGCGCCTCCGCCGCGATGCCCGCCGGGACGGTCGACAGCTCCATCAGCTGCGCGTCCGGCGCCTGCTCGCCCGTCAGCACCACCACCGGCAGCGGCCCCGCCAGCAGCGCGTCCAACCCCTCCTGCCAGGCCCGGCGCCCGCCCAGCAGCC
Organism: Kitasatospora sp. NPDC057198; assembly: GCF_042670125.1. Classification (NCBI taxonomy): domain Bacteria; kingdom Bacillati; phylum Actinomycetota; class Actinomycetes; order Kitasatosporales; family Streptomycetaceae; genus Kitasatospora; species Kitasatospora sp. NPDC057198. The sequence goes on from NZ_JBHUWH010000076.1 coordinate 14,464, forward strand.
GCACCACCACCAGCTCCACGCCCTCCAGCAGCGCGGGCAGCCCCTCGGGCGACAGCCGCGCCGGGTTCGCCCAGCGGAACGGCACCGGGCCGCTCGCCGCCCGGGCGCTCAACAGGTCGGTGTCGGACGTCGACAGCAGCAGGATCATGCGGAGGCCCTCCCGGGCGTCTCGGACGGCACGGGGCACGGGGCCAGGGCGGGGCGGACGGGTCGCACCCGGCGGACGGCACAGGGCGGCCCGGCAACGGCGGGCACCCGGCGGGGCGCGGGCATGCGGCAGCGCATGGAACGGCCTTCCTCGGGGTCCTCGCCCCGGGCAGTGGAGGACGGCCGGAGTTCCTGGCTCCCGCGGCTCACTGAGCCGCGGTCACAGTGGCGGGACCGCACCGGATTCGCACCGGACTTCCTCCGCTGTGCCGTCGCTGGCAGCGGACGCCCCGAGAGGCGCCCGCCAGCATCGTACGGGGTGATCGGCCCGCGGGGGAGTGTGAGCTGCGACGCTGACCGAAACCCGACCACCCGCGCCCCCGTGCCCCGGCCCGCACCGTCCTGAGCTGGGCAATCACCACCGGCGCCGGAGCGGCGGCCCGGAGGCGGGTGTGACGCACGAGGCGGTGGCGCGTCCGCACCCGATGGGTATGCTCGCCGCCATGCCACCCACACCCGACGCCGCCCAGGCACCCTCCGTCGGGCCCGACCGAGGCCGCGCCGACGCCTGCCCCGGCGCGCTCCGCCTGCACCCCGCCGAGGACGGACACCTCGCCCGACTCCGGCTGCCCGGCGGCCAGTTGACGCACCGTCAGCTGCTCGCCGTGGCCGACGCCGCCGACGCCCTCGGCGACGGCGGCATCGAGATCACCTCGCGCGGCAACGCCCAGCTGCGCGGCCTCGCCGGAGGCTGCGCCGCCGACCTCGCCGAACGCCTGCGCGCCGTCGGCCTGTTGCCCTCCGACACCCACGAACGCGTCCGCAACATCGTCGCCTCCCCGCTCGCCGGAATCGACGGCCGTGGCGTAGGCGGCGCCCAATTCGACGGCTGGACAAGGGAGTTGGACGAGGCGCTGTGCGCCGCGCCGTGGGCCGCCCGGCTGTCCGGGAAGTTCCTGTTCGCGCTCGACGACGGCCGCGGCGACGTCGCCGCCCTGCACGCCGATGTGACCTTGATCGCAGTCGGCGGCGGGCGCGCCCTGCTCCGCCTCGGCCGCGCCCGCCGCGCCACCGCCGCCGACGCGCCCGTGCCCGCCGCCCTCGACGCCGCCCGCCGCTTCCTCGACCTCGCCGCCGGACGCGCCTGGCACCCCCGCGAGATCCAGGACGAACTACCCGAAGGCACCGTCCCACTACCCCCCTTCGCGGGCGAACAGCCCCTGCTGGGGCAGGTCGGCGACGGCCTCTCGGTCGGCCTGCGGTTCGGCCGCGCCACCAGCGCCCAGTGGCGGCTGCTCGCCGACACCCTCCCCGCGGGCCGCACCGCCCGGCTCACCCCCTGGCGCGGCGTCGTCCTGCCCGGCGCCGACCCGGCCCGGCTCCCGCACCTCGCCGGCGCCGGATTCCGCACCGCCCCCGGCGGCCCCTGGGAGGGCGTCACCGCCTGCACCGGCCTGCCCGGCTGCGCGAAGTCCCTGGCCGACGTCCGCGCCCAGGCCGTCCGCGCCCACACCGAAGCCCCCGCCGAGGGGCTCCCCGTCCACTGGTCCGGCTGCGCCCGCCGCTGCGGACACCCCGCCGGCCGCTGGGTCGACGTCCTGGCCACCGCGTCCGGACACCGCGTCACCGTCGACGGCACCGTCCGCGACACCGAAGAGAACGACACGGCCGAGGCAGTCGCCGAAGCCCGCAACGCCCAACGGCGGAGGCCCGAATGATCGACTACGAGAAGGACGGCGCGGCCATCTACCGCCAGTCGTTCGCCACCATCCGGGCCGAGGCGAACCTCGCCCACCTGCCCGCCGACGTCGCCCGGGTCGCCGTCCGGATGATCCACGCCTGCGGCATGACCGACCTGGTCGACGACCTGCTCTGGTCGCCGAACGCCGTCGCCGACGCCCGCCGCGCCCTGCTGGCCGGCGCGCCGATCCTGTGCGACGTCAACATGGTCGCCAGCGGCGTGACCCGCAAACGGCTGCCCGCCGACAACGAGGTGCTCTGCACCCTCACCGACCCCGCCGTCCCCGAACTCGCCCGCGCCATGGGCACCACCCGCAGCGCCGCCGCGATGGAACTGTGGCTGCCCCGCCTGGAGGGCGCCGTCGTCGCCGTCGGCAACGCCCCCACTTCGCTGTTCCGCCTGCTGGAGATGATCGAGGCCGGGGCGCCCCGCCCCGCCGCCGTCATCGGCGTCCCGGTCGGCTTCATCGGCGCCGCCGAGTCCAAGCAGGCCCTCGCCGACCACCCCTCCGCCCTGGAACACCTGGTCGTCCGGGGCCGCCGAGGCGGCAGCGCCATCGCCGCCGCCGCCATCAACGCGATTGCGAGCGAAGAAGAATGACGGACAGTCAGCGCAGCGGCAAGGCCGTCGGAAAGCTCTACGGCGTCGGCGTCGGCCCCGGCGACCCGTCGCTGGTCACCGTGCGCGCCGCCGAACTCATCGGCAAGGCCGACGTCATCGCCTACCACTGCGCCCGGCACGGCCGCTCGCACGCCCGGGCCATCGCCGAACGCTACCTGACCGGCGGCCAGCTCGAGGAACGGCTGATGTACCCCGTCACGGTCGAGACCACCGACCACCCCGGCGGCTACCGCGGCGCCCTCGACGACTTCTACCGGGAAGCCTCCGAACGGCTCGCCGCCCACCTCGACGCCGGCCGCGACGTCGTCGTCCTCGCCGAGGGCGACCCGCTGTTCTACGGCTCCTACCAGCACATGCACAAGCGCCTCGCGCACCGCTACCCCACCGAGGTCGTCCCCGGCGTCACCTCGATCAGCGCCGCCGCCGCCCGCCTCGGCACCCCCCTGGTCGAGGCCGAGGAGATCCTCACGATCATCCCCGGCACCCTCCCCGAGGAGGAGATCACCGCCCGGCTCGCCGCCACCGACTCCGCCGTCGTGATGAAGCTCGGCCGCACCTTCCCCGCCGTCCGCCGCGCCCTGGAGCGCGCCGGACGGCTGGCCGACGCCCGGTACGTGGAGCGCGCCACCATGGACGGCGAGCGCACCGGACGGCTGGCCGACGTCGACCCGGACGGCGTCCCGTACTTCTCGGTCGCCGTGCTGCCCAGCAAGGTCGCCGCGCTCGACTCCGCCGGGCAGCCGTTCGAGGCCCTGGACGCCGCCGCGGGCGAAGCCCCCGAGGCGGTCGGCGAGGGTCCGGCCCCGGTCGGCGAGGTGGTCGTGGTCGGCACCGGGCCCGCCGGGCCGCTGTGGCTCACCCCCGAGGCGCGCGGCGCCCTTGCGAACGCCACCGACCTGGTCGGCTACACCACCTACCTGGACCGGGTGCCGGTGCGCGCCGGGCAGGTCCGGCACGGCTCCGACAACAAGGTCGAGGGCGTCCGGGCCGAGTTCGCCCTCGACCTGGCCCGCCGCGGACGCCGCGTCGCCGTGGTCTCCTCCGGCGACCCGGGCGTCTTCGCGATGGCCACCGCCGTCCTCGAAGCCGCCTGCGAGGACCCCTACCGGGACGTCCCGGTCCGGGTCCTGCCCGGCATGACCGCCGCGCACGCCGCCGCCTCCCGGGCCGGGGCGCCGCTCGGCCACGACTACGCCGTGATCTCGCTCTCCGACCGGCTCAAGCCCTGGGCGGCGATCGCCCGCCGGCTGCGCGCCGCCGCCGAGGCCGACCTCGTCCTCGCGCTCTACAACCCCGGCTCCAAGTCCCGCACCACGCAGGTCGGTTCGGCCCGCGACCTGCTGCTGGAGCACCGCTCCCCGGATACCCCCGTGGTGCTGGCCCGGGACGTCGGCGGCCCCACCGAGCGGGTGCGCACCGTCACGCTCGCCGAACTCGACCCCGCCGAGGTCGACATGCGCACCCTGCTGCTGATCGGCTCCAGCCAGACCCGGCGGGTGGAACGCGGCGGCGGACACGAAGCGGTGTGGACGCCGCGCCGCTACCCCGAGGCGCAGCAGGAGAGTTGACGGTGCGTCAGCTCGCCAGGCGCTGCACCCAGGCGACCGCCCCGGCGACGTCCGGGGCGGTGCGCACCCCCGCCGGGGCGGCCGGGCGCTCCACCACCACGACGGGCAGGCCGAGTTCGCGGGCCGCGGTCAGCTTGGGGGCGGTCGCGGCGCTGCCGCTGTCCTTGGTCACCAGCACCTCGATGCGGTGCGCGCGCAGCAGCTTGCGCTCCCCGTCCAGGGTGAACGGGCCGCGCTCCAGCAGGACTTCGGTGCGCACGGGCATCGGCGGCACCGGCGCCTCCACCGAACGCGCCAGGAACACCAGGCCGTCCAGGTGCGCGAACGCGGCGATGCCCTGGCGCCCGGTGGTCAGGAACACCCGGCTGCCGAGCGCGGGCAGCGCCTGCGCCGCGGCGGCCAGGCTGGGCACCGGGTGCCAGCGGTCGCCGTCCTGCGCCGTCCAGCTCGGGCGGCGCAGCGCCAGCAGCGGCAGGCGGGCCTCCTCGGCGGCCAGCGCAGCGTTCCGGCTGATCCGTTCGGCGAACGGGTGGGTGGCGTCCACCACCGCGTCCACCGCGTGGGCCCGCGCCCAGGCGGCCAGCCCCGCCGGGCCGCCGAACCCGCCGACCCGGACCTCCCCGGCGGGCAGCCGCGGCCGCTCCACCCGCCCGGCCAGCGAGCTGGTCACCCGCAGCGCCGGGTCGGCCGCCAGCACGTCCGCCAACCGGCGGGCCTCGCTGGTGCCGCCGAGGATCAGGACGTGCATGCGGACTCCCGGGACCGGTGCGTGCGATCAGGACACACCACCCTAACCGGGCGGTCGGCGCGCTCAGCATGGGACGGTGGGGCGGTGGGGCAGTGGGAACGGCGAGGAGCACGGAAGGACGAGGGGTGAGCGGTGAGTAGCGCGGCGCAGGACGGTCCGGTCGGCGGCGGGCGCGCGGGGCAGTTGCGCAGCAGCGGGCTGCGGCCCGGCTGGACGACGGGCGCGTGCGCGACGGCCGCGACCAAGGCGGCGTACACGGCGCTGCTCGGCGGCGGCTTCCCCGACCCGGTGGTGATCACGCTGCCCAGGGGCGAGCGGCCCGCGTTCGCGCTCGCGGTGGAGGAGCTCGCGCCCGGCCGGGCCAGTGCCGGGGTGGTCAAGGACGCCGGTGACGACCCGGACGTGACGCACGGCGCGCTGGTGCGCTCCACCGTGCGGATCGGCCCGCCGGGCAGCGGCGTGGTCTTCCGGGCCGGGCCGGGCGTCGGGACGGTCACCAAGCCGGGCCTGCCGCTGGCGGTCGGCGAGCCGGCCGTCAACCCGGTGCCGCGGCAGCTGATCCGCGAGGCGGTCGCCGAGGTGGCCGCGGAGTTCGGCGCCACCGGGGACGTGGAGGTGGAACTCTCCGTCGACCACGGCGAGGAGATCGCCCGGCACACCTGGAACCCGCGGCTGGGCATCCTCGGCGGCCTGTCCATCCTCGGCACCACCGGCATCGTCGTCCCGTACTCCTGCTCGGCGTGGATCGACTCGATCCGCCGCGGCATCGACGTGGCCCGCGCCGCCGGGCACACCCACGTCGCGGGGGCGACCGGCTCCACCTCCGAGAAGGTCGTGGTGGCCGAGTACGGCCTGCCCGAGGACGCCCTGCTCGACATGGGCGACTTCGCCGGCGCCGTCCTCAAGTACCTGCGCCGGCACCCGGTTCCGCGCCTGACCGTCTGCGGCGGCTTCGCCAAGCTCTCCAAGCTCGCCGCCGGGCACCTCGACCTGCACTCCGGCCGCTCCCAGGTCGACAAGGCCCAACTCGCCGAACTGGCAAGGGAGGGCGGCGCCCGCGCAGAACTCGTGGAACGGGTCGCCGCCGCCAACACCGCCCTGGAGGCCGTCCAGTCGTGCGCCGCGGCGGGCGTCCCGCTCGGTGACCTGGTGGCCGAACGGGCCCGCGCCACCGCGCTCGGCGTGCTGCTCGGCGCGCCCGTCACGGTCGACGTGATCTGCATCGACCGCGCGGGCGCGATCGTCGGCCGGGCCGCCCCGCGGGGCCCCCGGCCGGACGGGGCGGCGGACCGGCCGGTCAGCCGGTGACGACCGCCTGGGCGTCGATCTCCACCAGCATGGGCTCCTGCGGGAGTTCGACGAAGACCGTGGTGCGGCAGGGCTTCACGCCGCCGGCGGGGATGTTCTCCTCGATGAACCGGGCGTAGACCTCGTTCATCAGCGGGAAGTCGGCGCGCTTGGTCAGGTAGACGCGGAACATCACCACGTCCTCGATGGTGGCGCCGCCCGCCTCGACGATCGCCTTGACGTTCTCCAGCGTCCGCCGGGTCTGCGCCTTCACGTCGCCGTGGTACAGGTACTCGCCGGTCGCCGGGTCCTGCGGGCCCTGGCCGGAGACCTGCAGGATCGGGCCCTTGCGCACGCCCTGGGAGAACATCCAGGCCGGGGCGGGCGCGCCGTCGGTACGGACCTCGATCTTGTCGCTCATGTGACTCTCTCCATAAGGTGGTTGATGGTGCGTCAATGGACGGTGCCGCGGGCCGGGAGGCCCGCGTCGGCGGAGATCGCCCGGGTACAGGCGAGCAGTTGGGGGAGCAGGTCGAGCACCTGCTCGTAGCGCAGGACCACGTCCGGCACGGATATCGACGCGGCGGCCACCACCCGGCCCGAGACGTCCCGGATCGGCGCGGCCACGCAGTTGATGAACGCCTCGTGCTCGGCGTGGTCCTGTGCCCAGCCCTGTGCGGCGACCTGCTCCAGTTCGGCCAGCAGCGCCTGCGGGCTGGTGATCGTGTTCGGGGTGTGCACGGTGAACTCGACGCCGTCCACCACCCGGCGGCGCTCGGCCGGCGGCAGGTCGGCCAGCAGCACCTTGGCCACCGCCGTGTTGTGCAGCGCCGCGCGCAGCCCGATCCGCGAGTACATCCGCACCGGGTGCCGCGAGTCGTACTTGTCGATGTAGACCACCTCGCCGCCCTCGTACGCGGCCAGGTGCACGGTCTGGCCGGTCGCCGCGTTCAGCTCGGCGAGGTGCGGGGCGGCGGTGCGCCGGATGCCGCGCTGCTCCAGGGCGAGGCTGGACAGCGCGAACAGGCCCGCGCCGAGGTGGTAGCGGTACTGGGCGTCGCGGTGGACGAAGCGCTCCTCCTCCAGGCTCTGCAGCAGCCGCAGCACGGTGGTCTTGTGGACGCCGATCAGCTCGGCCAACTGGTCGAGGGAGCGCTCGCCCTCGCCGAGTTCGGCGAGCAGGCGCAGGGCGCGGGTGACGGTCTGGCTCATGGGAGTCCCGAGGGTCTTCGAGGGTGCCGGGAGTGGTGGGTCGGTGGACGGGGCGGACAGGACGGCCGGGTTGGACGGGTCGGACGGGTTGGACGGGTCGGACGGGTCGGCCGGGGCCGTTTCAGTGGACGGGGGCGGGCAGCGCGGGGGAGTCGAAGCCGGCTGCGGAGACCCGGGTCGCCGTCCAGGCCCGCTCGTCGGCGGCCAGCAGCGCGGCCACCGTCGCCGCGTCCGGCAGCGCGCCGTGGTCGGTGGGGGCGGTCAGCGCGCCCGCCGCCGCCAGGTGGCCCAGCCGCAGCCGGGAGCGCTGGTCCAGGCCGCGCAGGGTGCCCGCCAGGTAGCCGGCCGCGAACGCGTCCCCCGCGCCGGTCGGCTCCACCACCTCGACCCGCAGCGCCGGTTCGGCGACCGCCCCGCCGTCCCGGTCCAGCGCGCTGACCAGGTGCCCGGAGTCCTTGACCACCAGGGTGGCCGGCGAGGGGAAGAGCCGGCGCAGCGCCCGCGGGTCGCCGGTGCCGAACGCCTCCTCGGCCTCGTCCGCACCCAGCAGCAGCACGTCCGCGGCGTCCAGCAGCTCCGGCAGCACCGCCGGGTCGCGCCGCCGCCACAGCGCCGGGCGCCAGTTCAGGTCGAAGGAGACCAGCCGGCCCGGACGGCGGCGGGCCAGCAGGGCGCGCACCAGGGCCAGGCAGTCGTCCGACAGCGCGGGCGTGATGCCGGTCAGGTGCAGCAGCGGCGCGGCGTCCAGCAGGGCGGCCGCCGCCGGGTCGTCCAGCAGCGCGGGGGAGAGCGCGGAGGCCGCCGAACCGGTGCGGTAGTAGTGCAGGCGGGAGCGGCCCCGGCCCAGGTCGTGCGGCAGGTCGGAACCGCCGGTCTCCTTCAGGTACACCCCGGTCGGGCGGTGCGGGTCCACCGCGACGGCCGACACGTCCACCCCCGCCGCCGCCAGGTCGCCGGTCAGGCGGCGGCCGAAGCCGTCCGAGCCGACCCGGCTGATCCACGCCGCGGGCACGCCCAGCGCGGCCAGCGCCGCCGCCACGTTCGACTCGGCGCCCCCCACCGAGGGGCGGAACGCGCCGACGGCCTCGAACGGCCCCGGCCGGTCGGGCAGCAGCACCGCCATCGACTCGCCCAGGCACACCGCGCGGGCACCGCTCCGGCCCGCGCCGCCGTGATCCGCCATCAAACCCGCTCCCTCGCCCTCGGGCCCGTGCCCCCCGCTCCCGCCGCCGGCGGCCCGCGCGGCCCGGTGCTCGGCGGTGAGCCCGGTGCTGCGTGCCTGGTGGGAGGGGTGGACGGGCCGCGTCGCGGTCCGTTGACCGCCGTCCGGCGTGAATGCTAGAACCGTATCACCAACATGCGCAATACAGGTTGCGCATGTTGCAACTTCCCAGCTCGCGAGTGGGTCGGGATTCGATGCGGAGGCGCGGCGATGAGCGGAACGGCAGGAACGGCAGGAACGGCGGCAGCGGGAACGGCAGCGGGAGCGGGGGCGGGAGCGGGAGCGGGAGCGGCGGACCGGGCGGACGCGGAACGGCGGCACTTCGCCGACCCCGCCCACGGCCCCGGCATCGACACCGCCGCCGTCGCCGCCCTCGCCGACGAGACCCTCGACTTTCGCTTCAAGGCCGCCCCCGCCGCCGCCCACGGACTGACCGTCCGCGACTGGCTCGCCACCCGCCCCACCCTCGACGACCTCGGCACCCCCCTGCTCACCCTCGACGCCGCCGCCCTCGACCACAACCTGCGCACCATGGCCGCCTGGTGCCGCACCGCCGGCGTCCGGCTCGCCCCGCACGGCAAGACCACCATGGCCCCCGCCCTCTGGCAGGCCCAACTCGCCGCCGGCGCCCACGCCGTCACCCTCGCCAACCTCCCCCAGCTGCGCGTCGCCCGCGCCTTCGGCGTCCAGCGCCTGCTGCTCGCCAACACCCTGCTCGACCCCGCCGGACTCGCCTGGATCGCCGCCGAACTCGACCGCGACCCCGGCTTCGCCTTCGCCTCCTGGGTCGACTCCACCGACAGCGTCCGGCAGATGGACGCCGCCCTGCGCGCCGCCGGAGCCCGCCGCCCCGTCGAGGTCCTGGTCGAACTCGGCGGCCC
>NZ_JBHUWH010000077.1:0-23094 GCF_042670125.1 Kitasatospora sp. NPDC057198
GGTCCGCACGGTCTGGTCGGACCTCGCGGCGCGGGCCGCCGCGAGCTGATCCCGGGGGCCCGCCGGAGCCCCCGTCCGGCCGTCGCCGGGCGGGGGCTCCGCGCTGTTCCGGGGCGGGTTGCGCGGGTTCCGGGGCGGGTTACGCGGGTTCCTCCGGACGGCGGGCGGGGCCGGGTCGCGGGGCGGGGGCCGGACGGACCAGCGGTTCACCCCCGGGGGTGAACGGGGTTTTCCACAGGGGCGGGTTTTCCACAGGCTGGGGAAACTCCGGCGCGGGGCGCCGCGGCCGGGCGCAGGATGGCCGTCGCGGCCCCGTCCGGGGCCGCGGGAACCCGTCGGAAGGCCCGCTGCCGTGACCTCCTCCGTACTGCCCCCGCTGCCGCCGGCGCTCGTCCCGCCGCGCCGCGAAGTGCCCGATTTCCCGCCGATCCGCGGCACCGCGCGGGGCCGCCACCGCTTGCGCTGCGCGCTGCGGCGGCGGCCAGGCCGGTTCGCCGCGGGGCTCCTGCTGCTGGCGGCCGTGCTGCTGTCCGGCCCGCCGCGGGGGGCGCCGCCGCCGGAGGGCCGGGCTCCCGCCGGGGCGTCCGGCTGCCCCCTGGCGTCAACCCGTTGACGCCGGATTCACCCGTGACCTCCGGTGGCGCCCGCCGTTCGACGCGGCATGAAAGGCTTCAAGGAATTCCTGCTCCGCGGAAACGTGGTGGACCTGGCCGTCGCCGTCGTCATCGGCGCGGCCTTCACCACCGTCATCAACGCGTTCGTCAAGGGCGTGATCAACCCGCTGGTCGGCATGTTCGGCACCAAGGACCTGTCGGCCTACAAGTCCTGCCTCAAGGGCCCCTGCGAGGTGGACGCCGCGGGCAACGTCACCTCGGGCGCCTACATCCTGTGGGGCTCGGTGCTCAGCGCCGCGCTCACCTTCCTGATCACCGCGGCCGTCGTGTACTTCCTGCTGATCCTGCCGATGAACCACTACCTGCGGAAGCGCAAGACGGCGGAGGAGGAGGCCCTGGAGGCCGAGGAGAAGGAGGTCCAGCTGCTCACCGAGATCCGCGACGCGCTGGTGCGCCGCGGCTGATCCCCGCTCCCCCGCTACTTCTCCCCGTGGTGCGGGGGCCGCTGGCTGCGGTACCAGTCGAGCCCCCGCTCCCCCGACGCGTCGCCCCAGCCGCGGTCGGTGTCGTCGGAGGTCTGCTGCTCGAACGGGTCCTTGAAGACCAGCCGGGGCCGGGGCCGCGGGGCGGACTCGGACCCGGGCTGGGGCCGGGGCTCGGGTCGGGGCTCGGGCTGCTGTTCGTCCGGGGAGGTCATGCCTCCACTGTAGGACCGGCGCGGGCCCCGACGGCCCGGGTGCTACGCCGCCTCGAAGCCCGCGTGGTCGGCGATCTTCTTCAGCTCGGCGAGGGCGTGCTTCTCGATCTGGCGGATCCGCTCGCGGGTGAGGCCGTGCTGCTTGCCGACCTCGGTCAGCGTCCGCTCGCGGCCGTCCTCCATGCCGTAGCGGCTGCGGATGATCGAGGCGGTGCGGTCGTCGAGGCGGCCGATCAGGTCGTCCAGCTCCTCGCGGCGCAGCATCACCATGACCGCGTCCTCCGGGGAGACCGCGCCGGTGTCCTCCACCAGGTCTCCGAACTGGGTCTCGCCCTCGTCGTCGACCGACATGTTCAGGCTGACCGGGTCACGGGCCCAGTCCAGGACGTCCTTGACGCGCTGCTCCGTGGTGTCCAGCTCGGCGGCGATCTCGGCGGGCTCCGGCTCGCGGCCCAGCTCCTTGGCCTTCTCCCGCTGCACCCGGCGGATCCGGCCGAGCTCCTCGACCAGGTGGACGGGGAGGCGGATCGTGCGGGACTGGTCCGCGATGGAGCGGGTGATCGCCTGGCGGATCCACCACGTCGCGTAGGTGGAGAACTTGAAGCCCTTGGAGTAGTCGAACTTCTCCACGGCGCGGACCAGGCCGGCGTTGCCCTCCTGGATCAGGTCGAGCAGCGGGAGGCCGCTGCGCGGGTAGCGGCGGGCGACGGCGACGACCAGGCGCAGGTTCGAACGGATGAAGACGTCCTTGGCGCGCTCGGCGTCGTCGGCTATGGCCTGGAGCTCCTCGGTGCTGGCGCCGCCGAGGGACTCCTCCTCGTCGAGCAGGTGCTGGGCGAAGACACCGGCCTCGATCCGCAGGGACAGCTCGACCTCCTCCGCGGCGTCGAGCAGGGGCGTCCTGGCGATCTCGTCGAGGTACATGCCGACCAGGTCGCGGTCGGCTTCGAGGTTGGTCGGGCGGGCGGTGCGAGTCCGATCGGCCCTGTCGCGTACGACGGCACGGGTGGCCATGCTTGCTCCCTCACTGACGCTGCCGGGGGCGCTCCGTTCCGCCACTCGGCACAACCGTGTGGGCCGTTCGTGGCTCACACGTAACGATCCAACGCACAGAAATCGGACAACATTCCCAAGTGGCTCAGTTTTCCGTCGGGGATGCAGTATCCTGCCGATTTTCACTCCACCGGTACACGCAGCGTGACGCGGCCTGCACCGCACGCTCCCCCGACCCGCCACCGGACCGGCACCGGATCGGTGCGGGGCCTTCGCGGCGCGTCCGCACAACCGATGCCGAATCGCGACCGCCCCAGCGCCGGTTCGCCGCCTGCCGCTGGGAAGGTGTCTGTCATGCACCAGCCCACCGACCACGACCCCCGAGCGGCCACCGGGCGCCCGGGCGGCGGTCGGCGCACCGGCCCGCCGACGGCCCGTCCTCCGGTACAACGCACGGGGGCGCTCCGTTGTGCCTGGCCGGCCCTGGCGGGTGCCCTGGCGTTCGCGGTGCTGCTGGTCCTGGTGAAGACCGGCTGGGCGCCGCTGGCCCGGTTCGACCGGGGCTGGGCCGCCCTGCTGCACCGGTACGCGCTGCGCCACCCGGTGTGGACGGCCGCCATGCGGACGCTGGCCGACCTGGGCTCGCCCTGGGTGATGCGGGGCCTGCTCGGAACGGTCGCGCTGTGGCTGTGGGCGCTGGGCGCCCGCTGGCTGGCGGGCTGGGCGGTGACGGCCGCGCTGCTGGCCTGGGCCGCGGACGCGGCGGGGCGGGCGCTGACCGGCCGCCCCGGACCGCACTTCGCCGACCAGCTGGCCCCCGACGTCGCGGCGTCCTTCCCGTCCGGCCCCGCGCTGGCCTCGGCGGTCACCTGCGGGGTGCTGCTGGCACTGGCGTGGCCGCGCACCGGGCGGCCGGGGCGGGCGGCGGCGGGCGCCGCCGCGGCACTGGCCGTGCTGGCGGTGGGCTGGACCAGGATCGCGCTCGGCGCACACTGGCCGAGCGACGTGCTGGCGGCCTGGGCGGTGGCGCCGGTGGCCCTGGCCGCCCCGGCGCTGGCGGTGGGCCTGTGGCGGCCGGGGCGCCTCGGCCGGGACGTGCGGCTGCTGCGCCGGCGGGCCCGGCCGCGGGTGCAGCGAATGCTGGCGCCGCCGCTGCCGCCGGTCGAGGCGGCCGGGGCGGCCGGGCGGGCGGGGGCGAGGGAGGGCGCGCCACCGGCCACCGAGCGCGATCCGGGCCTTTCCTGACGAGTCGTGAGCAACGTCACACCGGGTTGCCCGCCTCCTCCGCCCGGGGGAACCGCGCAGCCAGCATTCCGCGTGTTTCCGGGCGCAAACGGCGCTTCCCGGCAGGTGCGGCAAGGCAACCGGACACCGGTGCGATCCGGCCGAACACCCCGCCGGTCGGCACCCGACTCCCCATCGAGTGCCGAAGTGGGGCAGACTTCTGCGGCTGGTGCACCCTGCAACCGGCAGGCGGAGACCGGACCAGAACCGACTTCCCGCACTCACCCACGCAACGCCGGACGGGCACCGATCGACGGGGGGTCCGATGACCATGCACACCGCGGACGGCCCCACCGACCCGTACCAACCGCAGGGCGGCCCCTACCAGCAGTCGCAGCACCAGGTGCACCAGCAGGCGCAGCACCAGCAGCAGCCGGGCGACCCGTACCAGCAGCCGCAGCACCAACCGCCGCAGCCGCCGCACCCGCCGCACCCGCCGCAGGGTGACCCGTACCGGCAGCAGCCGGGCGGGTGGCCGGGGCAGGACCAGCCGACCATGCAGCTGGGCCGGATCCCGGCCGAGGCGTTCGAGCAGCCCGGGTGGTCGCCGTACGCCCCGCCGGCCCCGGAGCGGCCGGTGCCGCCGCCGCGGGTCGGCGAGGAGCGGGCGGCCGAGGCCGCGAAGCCCGCCCCGGCCAAACCCGCCGCCTCCACCGGCCGCAACGGCCTGATCATGGCGCTGGGCTCGCTGGCCTCCCGGGCGCTGGGCTTCGTGCGCAGTGCGGTGATCGTGGCGGCGCTGACCACCGGCCCGGCCGGCGAGGCGTTCAACGTGGCGAACTCGCTGCCGAACATCGTCTACATGATGCTGCTCGGCGGCGTGCTGGCCTCGGTGTTCGTGCCGGAGCTGGTGCACGCGATGCAGACCCACAAGGACGGCGGCCAGGCGTACACCGACCGGCTGCTCACCCTGTGCGGGGTGATCCTGGTGGTGCTGACGGTCGGCGCCTGGCTGTTCGCCCCGCGGATCGTCGATCTGTACTCCGACTTCAACGACCCCGTGCAGCGCGAGCTGGCGATCACCTTCGCCCGGTACTGCCTGCCGCAGATCCTCTTCTACGGCGTGTTCACCCTGCTCGGGCAGGTGCTGAACGCCCGCGACCGGTTCGGCGCCATGATGTGGACGCCGGTGCTGAACAACGTGGTCGCGATCGGCGTGTTCGGCGGCTACCTGGCGATGGGCGGGCACGCCCACGCGGCGAACGAGGTGAGCAGCGGGGACGCCCTGCTGCTGGGCCTCGGCTCGACCCTGGGCATCGTGGTGCAGGCCGCCGCGCTGCTGCCCTCGCTGCGCTCGGCCCGCTTCACCTACCGCCCGCGCTTCGACTGGCGCGGCGCGGGCCTGACCCGGCCGCTGCGCGCGGCGGGCTGGGCGCTGGCCCTGGTGCTGGCCACCCAGCTGTCCTACGCGGTGATCACCAGCCTGAGCACCGGTGTGGGCGACGCCGCGTACAAGGCGGGCATCCCCGGCGGCCGCGGCTTCTCCGCCTACAACAACGCCTACGCGCTGTTCGTCGTCCCGCAGGGCGTGATCACGGTGTCCCTGGTGACGGCCCTGCTGCCGAGCATGTCGCGGGCCGCGACGGCGGGCGACTACCGGAAGATCGGCGAGGACCTGGCGGGCGTGCTGCGCTCCTCGGCGGCGATGGTGGTCACCGCGGCGGTGCTGTTCTTCGCGCTGGGCTCGCAGATCGCGATGGCCGCGTACGGCTACGGCTCCGGGGCGTCCGTGCACGACGACGCCATGGTGGTCGGCCTGCTGCTGATGGCCTTCGCGGTCGGCCTGCCCGCGTTCTGCGCCCAGTACGGCCTGGCCCGCGGCTTCTACGCGATGGGCGACGCCCGGACGCCGTTCTGGCTGACCCTGATCTCCACCGGCACCAACGCGGCGCTGTGCTGGGTGGCGTACGAGACGCTGCCGCTGCGCTACAAGGTGGTCGGGATGGCGGTGGCGCACACCGTGGCGGCCACCCTGTCGGCGGTGGTGACCGGCGTGGCGCTGGGCCGCCGGCTGGCGAAGGGCGCCCCGCAGGCGGCGGTGCCCGCGCCCCGACGGGAGGCGCCGGGCGGGAACCCGGACGCCACGATGGTGCTGCGCACCGACTCCTTCGCGCCGGGCGCGAACGCCACCGTGAACCTCGGCGTGCGGCGGCGCGGCAGCGGGCTGGAGGGCGGTCGGCTGGTCACCCTGCACCTGGGCCTGATCGTGGCGTGCGCGCCGGGCGCGCTGGCCGCGCACTGGCTGGCGGGGCAGTTCGGCGCGGGGCTGTTCGGCAGCCTGGCGGGTCTGGCGGCGGGCGCGCTGGCGGTGCTGCTGTCGCTGTTCGTCCTGGCCCGCCCGCTGGGCGTGGGCGCCTCGGTGGCCCCGTTCGCCCGCAAGCTGCGCATCCCGTACCCGGCCCCGGCGCCGAACAGCGGCAAGCACCGCCGCTGAGACCGCCTGCGGCGGGCGGCAGGACGACCCGTGCCGGGAGCGCCCGCGGCGGGGGTGCGGGGAGGGGCTGCCGGCGGGTGCTACGCGGGGGCGTCCTCGGCGGTCTCCAGCCAGCCGAGGGCGGCGACCTGGATGCCGGCCTGGAAGCGGCTGCGGGCGTCCATCCGGACCATCAGGTCGGCCATCATCCGGCGGACGGTGCGCAGGGAGACGCCGAGGCGTTGGCCGGCGCGTTCGTCGGTGAGTCCTTCGGCAAGGAGGCGGAGGAGTTCGCGTTCCTGGCCGGTGAGGCCGCGCGGGTCGCGCTGGGGGCTCTCGCCGAGCGGGCGGGCGTGTTCCCAGACCTGGTCGAAGAGGGCGCGCAGGGCGGCGACCACGCCGGGGCTCTGGAGCAGGACGGCGCCCTTGCGGGGGTCGTCGGGGTCGATCGGGACGATGGCGGTGGCGTTGTCGACCACGATCATGCGCAGCGGCAGGGTGGGGGTGGTGCGGACGGCGCCGCCGAGGCCGTGCAGCCAGCGGGCGTACTGGACGGTGGCGGGGTCGTTGCGGACGCTGTCCTGGTAGACGGTGCGCATCCGGACGCCGCGTTCGAGGGTCTCCTGGTCGAGGGCGCGGCTGGCCTCCATGACGGGGGCGGGCTGCGGGCCGCCGGGGGCGAAGGAGAGCACTTCGGCGGTGGCGTCGGAGGCGAGTTGGATCAGCCGGTCGCGGACCTGGTCGAGGCTGGCGAGCATCTCGATGCCGCGCTGCTCGCCGGCGGCGGGGGCGTGGATGCTGGCGTACTCGGCGATGAGTCCGGCCATCGCGGCGCGGCTGCGTTCGGCTTCGCGCTGGCGGCGGGCCTCCTCGGCCTCCTGGTGGGCGAGGAGGGCGGCGAGGCCGCGTTCGGGGTTGACGGCGCGCCAGCGGGTACCGCAGCTGGTGGGGCGGGTGAGGGCGAGGTCGGCGAGCCGGTCGAGGGCTTCGCCGACCTCGGCGTCGGTGCAGCCGAGGTGGCCGGCCAGGCCGCCGGTGTCGAGGTCGGGGTGCAGGAGCATGGCGCGGTACACCGCCTCGCCGAACGCGTCGAGCCCGATCGGGCCGCCGGCGGTCAACAGTTCGTCCACCGTGCGTCCGTCCAGGTGCCCGTTCTCGTGGTTCTGCCCATGTCGACCTCCAGCGCGCAGGTGCCGCGCATCCCCCGGATTCCTGCTGACCGGGCGTCAGACTAACGCTGACCGGACGGCGGGGAGAACCGGCTTGCGGAGATTCTGTCGCACAGTTGGGCGAAGCGTGAAGGGTGCCGGGCAACTGTCATATTCGTGCCAGGCGGGGATCTGACACCTGTGGCGGGCCCCGGATCGGCCCGCGGTTTGTCACGCTGGACGGATGTACGCGATCCGCCTGGAGCTCGTCCCGCCGCCCGTGGAGGGCGGCTGCCCGGAGGCCGCGGGGGCCGCTCCGGTGCGGACGGCCCTGCTGCGCCTGCCGCTGGACGGGGCCCGGGTGTGCCACGCCCGGGTGCGGGCCGTCCGGTTGCGGGAGGGCGTGGACGGGCTGGCGGCGGTGTGCTTCCTGACCGCGGGATCGCTGCTGGCGGCGGAGTGGGCACTGCGGGCGGGCGCGGCGGGGCTGGTGGGGCCGGGCGGGCCGCTGGCGGGCTGGTCGGTGGGGCGCTGCGAGGCGGATCCGTGGATCGCGCTGGGGCTGTGGCAGGACAGCGCCCGGAGCTGACCGGGCGCCGGCCCCGGCGGGCGGGAGCTGTCCTCAGGGTGACACGGCACTCTGGTGCCAGCTCCGGCTACTGACACGGAGGGGCCACCGGGAGCACTCTCGTTGTTGTCGGCAGGACGACGGAGCGGGAACCGCGGCAGCAGCCCCCGGCGGGGGACGCGGAACGCACCGGACGCCTGGCGGCGGCTCACACCACACTCCCCGGTGGCAGCCCGGGGATCAGCCGAACGCGAGAGGACCGGGCACTCCCATGTCGCTGAACACTCGAATTGTCGCGATTGCCATACTTGGCGCCCTGGCCGTGGGTGGCGTCGCCACCGCCGCCGAACTGGCCGGGCCGGCCCGGCCGGCCGCCGTGGTCACCGCCGACGGGGCGGTCCTGGACGGTCCGGGCCAGCCCGCCGACGCGGGGGCCCAGGCGGTCGTGATCGGCCCCGGCGTCTCCGACCCGACCCCCGTCCCGTCCGGCAGCCCGACCCCGACCGGTGGCCCGACCGGCGGCGCGCAGCAGTCCGGCACCTGGGGCTGGGGCTGACCGGGCCGGAACGGGCCGGGGAGGCGCGCGGATGACGACCGCACTGGAACGCCCGCTGGGGCAGCGGGTCATGACGCACCGGTTCCCGTCCGCCGAGTCGGCGGCCGCGGGTTCGACCCGGGTGCTGCTGGCCGACGGGCACCACCTGTTCCGCTCGGGTCTGGGGGCCCTGCTGGACCGGGAGGAGGACCTCGCGGTGGTCGCCGAGGCGGCCGGCGGCGAGGAGGCCGCGGCGGCGGCCGCCCGGGTGCGGCCCGCGGTGGCGGTGCTGGGCCTGGATCCGGAGCAGCCGGACGGGCCGGCCCCGGCCCGGCAGGTGCAGCAGGCGGCGCCCGGCACGGCGGTGCTGCTGCTCGTCCCGGCGCTGCCGCGGACGGCGGAGTCCCGGCGGGCCCTGGTGGAGGGCGCGGCCGGGGTGCTGCTGAAGGACGTGCAGGCGCCGGCGCTGATCGCGGCGGTGCGCGAACTGGCCCGCGGCGGCCGGGTGTACGACCCGCGGCTGGTGCTGGACGTGGTGCGGGCCGGGCAGGCCGGGCCGCTGAGCCGCCGGGAGCTGGCGGTGCTGGGCGAGATCGCCGAGGGCAGCACGGTGCGGGAGGCGGCCGCGGCGCTGTCGCTCTCGCCGGGGACGGTGCGCAACTACGTCTCGGCGGCGATCGCCAAGACCAGGGCCCGCAACCGCTGCGACGCGATCCGGATCGCCCGCGAGTGCGGCTGGCTGTAGGGCGGTTGAGGGAGAAGTGGTTCGCCGACGACCCGTCAGGTTCCCGCTGACGGGTCGCAGGCGTGCGTGCGTCCGCAGAAGGGGCGTCAGAAGTTCTCGCCGAAGCCCTCCCCGGCGCGGGCGGCGTCCACCACGTCGGCGAAGCCGTGCGCGGTGCGCGGCACGCCGGCCGGGCGGCTGCCGATCAGGAACTCGCCGACCGAGGACTCGGCCGTCCAGTCCAGGCCGAGCGCGCGGGCGGCGGCGTCGGTGTCACCGGAGCCGAGGCCGCAGGGGGCCAGGCCCATCGCGGTGGCCACCAGGTAGAGCGTCTGGTAGAGCACGCCGACGTGCTTGAGGGTCAGCGCGTAGGCGATCTGGCTGTACTTCCAGGAGAGCCGGCCGAACCGGCTGGTGACGGTGAGCAGCACCTGCGGGTCGACGGTGCAGGCGGTGGCGCGCCAGGCGGCGGTGACGAGTTCGCTGAACGCGGCCTCCTCGCCGGGGTGCTGGAACGGGCGGGGGCGCAGCCGGTGGGCGGCGGCGTCGTAGCGGTAGACGCCGGGCTCCAGGCCGGTGCACTTGACCACCGAGAGGTAGACCTCGAGTTCGCCGGTGGCGCCGCCGGCCGGGTAGGGGCGTTCGACGCCGTCGTAGCCGTGCGGGTCGGCCGGGTCGCCGGGGATGACGCGGCGGACCCGGGCCACCCGGTAGAGCAGTTCGGCGAGTTGGTCGAGGGTGACGGGGGTGTCGGCGTACGTGCGCACCGAGCGGCGGCCTTCCAGGACCTCGCTGAGTGCGGGGTCGCGGGCGACCACGGTGTCCCAGTCGGGGACGGGCAGGTCGATGCCCTCGCCCTCCTCGCGGGCGCCGGGGGCGGAGACCGCGGGCAGTTGCGGGACGTCCTGGTGGGCGAAGACGCCGCCGGTGGGGTAGTCGTGCCGGCCGGGGCGGCTGCGGGCGTGGAACAGCAGGTCGTGGAAGTCCCAGAGCGGGGCCTCGGCGCCCTGGCCGGCGTCCAGGAAGCCGCCGCCGGCCAGCAGTCCGGCCAGTGCCTCGCCCTCGCCGGGGCTCATTCCGGCGAGCAGGGCGGCCTCTTCGGCGGTGCGGGAGGTGCTGAGCGCGGCGACGAAGGCGCCGGCGGCGGCCTGGTGCAGGGTGAGGCGGAACGGTGCCATCGGCGATTCGAGCACGCAGCTCTCGCCGTCCTGGCCCTGGCCGTCCGGCAGGCGGCGCAGGTAGGCGAACCGGGAGAGCACCAACTGGCCGGTGGGGCGGGCGAATCCGGGCAGTGCGGCGGAGCGGGCGATCGGGACGGCGGTGGCCAGCGGGGTGCCGAGCGGGTCGGCGACGGTGGTGGTGACCAGGTACGGGAAGCGTTCGAGCAGCTTGAGCAGCCGGACGTGGTCGAGGCTCAGCAGGTCGAGGTCGGCGTCGGTGCGGGTGAGGTCGAGCAGCGCGGCGACGGTGCGCTCGCCGAGGGCGTGGACGCGCTGGCGGCCCCACGGGTGGGCGAGTTCGACGTCGGCGCCCTGGGCGGTGACGTCGACCTCGGGGCGCAGCCGCAGCAGGCGGCGGAGCGGGCGGTGGCCCCCGGTGGCGGGGGCGGGCGGCAGGGTTTCGATGACGGTCATGGGTACCTCCCCGGAGGGGCGGGGCAGCCGGGCCCGGCTGCCCCGCGCGTCGGTCAGATGAAGATGGGGATCGGGTTGAGCTCGCTCTCCGGGGTCGGGGTGTCCAGCCAGCCGAGCCGGACCGGGACGTCGTAGAGCCGGCCGGGGGCGAACCTGGCCCAGAAGTGCCGCATGCCGGGGACGATCACCCGGGCGACGGGCAGGCCCACGTCGGGGCGGGTCTGGTCGGCGACCAGGAACTCCATGCCGCGGTCCTCGACGATCCTCTGGACGAGTGCGAGGTCGTCGGCGAGGTCGGGGCCCGCGAGCGGGAGCCAGCTGGCGGGGGTGGAGCGCGGGGCGTGCGGGTCGGGCAGCAGGTAGGGCTGGTTGGCGACGGTGGCGGTGGTCCACCACGCCTTCTGCTCGGGGTCGGCGCCCGCGTAGCCGACCCGGCCGTGCTCGTCGCCGGCGACCGGGCCGAGGAACTGGTTCATCTCGGTGAGGGCGCGGGTGAGCGCGATGTGCGGGTCGAGGTGGGCGCCGAACGCGATCAGCACGTCCTCGTTGGTGCCGTTGCTCCCGGCGTCGAGCCGGCGGGAGAAGGCGCCGACGACGGGGATGCCGAAGTCGGCGGTCAGGTCGAGCGCCCAGATCTCCCGGCGCAGGCCGCGGTAGACCTCGCGGAGCTGGTCGACGTACGGGTCGCCGAAGGCGTCCAGGTCGACGGCGGGGCGCTGGACGCGGTTGTACCACCAGAGGGCGACGGCGTCCCGTTCGACGAGTTCCAGGAAGCCCTGGAGGACGGCGTCCTCGAAGGAGGTGCCGGCCGCGCAGCCGTTGGAGTCGCCCGCGGCGTAGAACCGGCCGCTGTGCCGGTAGCCGTAGTACATCGCCTGGGTGGGCAGCCAGCGGTGCCGCTGCTCGGTCAGCGACCAGGCCGGGGACCACTCGATCGGGTCGTCCTCGCGGAACGGCACCGGGACGACGTTGAACATCGACTGCTTGACGTTCCAGCGGTCGCGTTCGGCGTACTGCCGGGCGGAGTAGAGCAGGGTGCGGGAGGGGTGGATCGCGGCGTCGCCGAGTTCGGCGAAGGTCGCGGTGCGGCGGGCCTCGTCGCCCTGGAAGACGCCGGAGAAGCGCTCCATGGCCTCGCCGAGCGCGGAGGCGCGGGCCTGCACGTCGGTGCGGCCCTTGCCGCAGGAGACCGAGCGCAGGCCGGTGCGCAGCTGCTTGAGGTCGCCGCTCTGCCGGGAGAGGTTCTGCCCGGAGACGTAGACCCGCAGGCCGGTGGGGGTGCGGGCGGCGGGGACGAGGGTGGTGACCACGCCGGTGACCGGGCTGAGCTGGGGGCGGTACTTCTCCAGCATGTCCTCGGGCGAGGCGGAGCGGTGGCCGCCGTCGGCGGTGAACGCCTTGGGGCGGGACTCGAAGCGGACGGGCGCCATCTGGCGGAGCGTCATCATCGCGTCGTCGCCGCAGGAGGCGCACTGCGGGCGGCGCACCAGGACGTGCTTCTCGCTCTCCAGCAGCACGGTGTCCAGGGTGGTGACGGCGGGCTGCGGCGGGCGGGCGCCGGCCAGCCACTTCGCGGTCTCCAGGGCGGCGAGCTGGGTGCCGAGCGCCAGGGTGGCGGGCAGGTGGGCGCCGGCGGTGGAGATCGGCTCGTCCTGGCCGAGGCGGTGCTGGAGGTAGCTGAGCGACTGCCGGTTGGCGGAGAGCCGGTGCGCCAGGCACTCCCAGCAGCCGGAGCCGTCGGTGTTCCCGGCACCCGGGGCGTCGGGTTCGAAGACCGGGCCGACCCAGACGATCGAGCCGACCGGGCGGGCCAGCAGCCAGGGGCGGCCGTCGGCGAGGGCCTGCCGGTTGCGCTCGGCCAGGCCGGGGTGCAGGTAGTCCTCGGTGAGGGCGACGGTGAAGGCGGCGTCCCGGTCGACGGTGACGCCGGCGGCGGCCAGCGCGGCCAGGAACGGCGCGGGGTCGAGCTCGCCGTACACCTCGACCCGGACGGTGGCGGCGCGCAGCGCGGTCATCGCGGTGTCGCCGTCCTGCCCGGCCATCTCGAAGAAGGCGGCACCGGGGCGGTCGGTGGCCGGGTCGGCGGCGGTGACCCAGCCGCCCGCGCGGAGCTTGTCGACGCCCGCACGGAGCTTGTCGGCGGGGACGACGCCGTCCAGGGCGGCGCCGATCTGCTCGGCGGTGCGGGTGCCGTCCAGCAGCGGGGCGAGGGCCTGGGCCAGCTTGCCGTCGACCACCGAGACGCCGCGCTCGGAGACCAGGTAGACGGCCTCGCCGTCGACCACGTACGGGGTGAAGTGGCGTTTGAAGCCGATGAGTTCGGACATGGCGGGTACTCCTCGTAGCGGCGCGCGGTCAGCGCAGGGTGGCGAGCGGGGCGGCGGAGGCGTCGTGCAGGCGCAGCAGCAGCAGGCCGACGGCGACGGTGCCGTCCAGCGCGCCGAGGTTGACGGCGTCGTGCGCGGCCCGGTCCGGGAACCAGGTGCCGTGCAGGCGGTGGCGGGTGAGCAGTTCGCGGACCATCAGGGCGGCGGCCTCGCGGCCGTCGTAGAACGGGCCGTCCAGCAGGGCCTCGGCGCCTTCGGGCAGGGTGTGGACGAGTCCGGCCTCGGCGGCGGTGAGCGCCTCGGTGGCGGCGGAGAGCAGGGCGCGGCCGGTCAGCGCGGCGAGTTCGGGGCCGGTGACGGGCGGGGCGAGGGCGCCGAGGTCGGCCTGGTCGACGGCGTCGGCGCCGAGCGAGACGGCGGCGTCGAGGCAGGCGAGGCGGCCGGAGCGGGTGGCGGTGTCGAAGCGGTGGGCGCGCAGCCGGGCCCGGACGTCCTCGGGGTCGGCGAGCAGGGCGGGGGCTTCGGCGAGGGTGCGGGCGAGCGCGGCGGCGATCGAGTCGGCGCCGCCGGGGACGAGCTCCAGGAAGTCGAACGGGGCGTGCTCGTCTGAGAGTTGGTCGAGCGCCCCGGCGGCCAGCACGCGGATCGCCTGGTCGGTGTCGGCGTGGCCGCCGCCGGCGGCGCGGCGCAGCCGCAGCAGGTTGAGCAGCAGGCCCGCGGTGCCGAGCGGGACGTCTCCGTGCGGGACCTTCACCGGGCGGCCGGGCCGGTTGGAGGCGGATTCGGCGACCGTCACGGCGCCGGGGACGAGGGCCCGGGCGGCGGCGAGGAAGCCGGCGTCGCCGAGCAGCAGGCCGCCGCGGGCCAGGCCGTGGATGATCGCGCCGGGGCCGAAGAAGCCGCCGGGGACGGGTGCGCCGGAGGCCAGCCGGGAGTCGCCGGCGAAGGCGAACGCCTGGGGTTCGGCCGGGTCGATGAGCGCGGCGGCCTCGGCGAGCAGGGCGTGGGCGGCCCGGTGGAAGCGGGGTTCGCCGGTGGCGGACCAGAGTTCGGCGAGGTACAGGGCGATGCCGAGGGTGCCGGCGGTCAGGTCGGGGCCGAGCACCTCGACCTGGCGCAGGCCGGTGCCCGGGTACCAGCCCTGGGCGACCCAGCCGGTGCCGCGCCGGGCGGCCAGGATCCGGTCGCCGATCGCGACGGCCTCGGTCAGCAGTTCGCCGGGGGTGGGCGGTTCGGCGGCGGCCAGCGGGCGCGGCGGCTCGGCGGGGGGCTCCTCGGTGCCGGCCCGGGCGGCGTCCACGCAGCCGGAGAGCACGGCGACGTGGGTGTCCAGGTCGAAGCCGTCGAGTTCGGCGACCCGCTGCTGGAGGCGCTGCCAGCCGGTGGAGCGGAAGTGGCCGGGGATCTCGCGGCCGTCGGCGGTGAACACCGAGGAGGAGGTGGTCAGCGAGCGGAAGAACGGGATGTCCAGGGTGCGGAAGGAGTCGAGTTCGGCGAGCACCACCTCCAGCAGGTCGCCGCGGTCCGGGTCGCCGGAGCGGGCGGTGACGGCGCCGCGCAGGGCGCCCGCGATGACGGTCTCCCGGGTCGCGCCGTCGTCCAGGGCGAGCGGGCTGGTGGAGGCGCGCAGGATCTTGTAGCCGTCCCAGGTGTGCCGCCAGATGTAGCGCACCCAGACGCCCCGGAATCCGCTCAACGGGCCTTCGGGATCGGCGAGTTCGGCGCGGATCCGGTACAGCGCGGCGTGCATCTCGCGGTAGCCGTCGACCACCTCCCCGGTGTACTGCCAGGGGTCGGCGGGCTCTCCCTCGTGCACCGGCCGGTAGGCGGTGATGGGCAGCGCGGGCACGCCGGGGACGACCTCCAGGCTGCCGACCCGGGACAGGCAGCCGATGTCGAGGGCGTCGGTGCGCCCGGCCGGGGTCCACGCCTGGAAGGCCATCGCGGTGCGCACCACGGTGGTCTCCAGCTCGTCCAGCAGGGCGTGCTGGGCCTCCTTGAGCACCGGCGGGTTCTGGACGCGCGGGTAGAGCAGGCACTCCAGGTCGATCAGGACGGGGTGCTCGCCGTCGGCCAGCAGGTTGTCGGCCCACATGTCGCGGCCCTCGAGCAGCTGCACCAGCCGGATCGTCATGCCCAGGCGGCGGTAGAACCGGGCGAAGCCCGCGCGGTCGGCGCAGGGGCGGGACGGGACGAGCTCCTCCCAGCCGTAGTCGCCGGAGCAGTCGGTGCTGAGCGAGGCGCCGTGGCCGTCGTCGCCCCGGTCGGAGCGGATCAGCACGGTGCGCAGCGGCAGGTCGAGGCTCAGTTCCCGGTTGAGGCGCTCGACCAGGCCGAGGAAGGCGGTGGCGTGCCGCATGTCCTTGGGCTTGTAGACCACGCCCGCGCCGCTCTCGAAGCGCAGCAGCGCCACCGAGCGGCCCTGGGCGTGCCGGTCGCCCGCGTCGCCGTGCACCGAGTCCAGCGCGCCCGGGTCGGCGCCGCCCCACATCTCGGCGACCAGGCTCGCCCGGTCGGCGGAGAGCCGGGCGAACATCTCGGTGTACATCTCCTGCCACTGCCGGCAGACCGTGCCGATCAGGTAGGCCAGCGCGGGCAGCCGCTCCAGCCGGGCCAGCCAGCCCGCGGCGGAGGCGTCCGGGCCGCCCTCGGCGTCCCAGCCGGTGGCGCGGGGGCGGCCGGTGGCGAGCTGGAACTCCTGGCAGAGGGTGAGGTTGGCGACCTCGACCAGCCGTCCGGTCAGGGTGCCCACCACGTCGGCGCGACCCTTCGCGGTGACCGGGACGCCCAGCACCGAGCCCTCGCCGGCGGGCAGCAGGGCGTCGGCGGCGGCCCGGAAGCCGGCCGCGACCGCGCCGGGGCCGGTGGCGGGCGCCGTGCTCTGGGCGCGCAGGAACACCGCCAGCGGGTACGCCCAGGACGGCAGCTTCGCCGGGTCGGCCAGGCGGACGCGGCGCAGGCCGTCGCCGAGCGGGCGGCCGGTCTCGGCGAGGTGGTCGAGCAGCACCCCGGCGGAGCGCTGGTCGCCCGCGGCGCGGCGCAGCCAGGTCTCGACGGCGGCGGTGCGGCTGCGCCGGTCCTCGGCCGGGTCGGGGGCGAACAGGGCCTGCCCGTCGTCGCGGGCGGCGGCGCGTTCCTCGAAGCTGGCGGCGGCGGCGATCACCGCGTGCAGCCGCTCGTCGGCGCCGGGCAGGCCGGGCAGCAGGGCGGTCGTCGGGGCCTGGTGGCCCGGGGTTCCGGCGGTGCGGAGCCAGGTCTGAACGTCGAGCGACATCTCACATCTCCTGGAAGCGGGCGAGGCGGGTGAACAGCGGGTCGGTGCCGAGCAGTTCGCGATAGGTGCCCTCGGCGGACACCCGGCCCCCGTCCAGCACGTAGATCCGGTCGGCGGTGCGGATGGTGCTCAGTCGGTGGGCGATCACCAGGCGGGTGCGGTCGAGCCCGGCGACGGCCTCGGCGACCCGCTGCTGGGTGGCGTTGTCGAGCGCGGAGGTGGCCTCGTCGAGCAGCAGCACGGCCGGGTCGCGGACCAGGGCGCGGGCCAGCAGCAGGCGTTGCACCTGGCCGCCGGAGAAGCCCTGGGCGTCCTCGCCGACCCTGGTCCCCAGGCCCATCGGCAGGGCGCGCAACTCGTCGGCGATGCCCGCGAGTTCGGCGGCGCGCCAGATCCGGTCCTCGGTGACGTCGGGGTCGGCGCCGGCCAGGTTCTCCAGCAGCGAGCCGCGCAGCATCCGGCCGTGCTGAAGCACCGAGCCGAGCTGCCGGCGCACCGACCTGGCGTCCAGCGAGGCGAGTTCGCGGCCGTCGTAGCGGATCGCGCCGGCCTCGGGCTGCTCGAAGCCGAGCAGCAGCCGGATCAGGGTGGACTTCCCGGCGCCGGACGGGCCGACCACGGCGACGAACTCGCCGGGCTCGGCGCGCAGCGACACCCCGTCCAGCGCGGGCAGCGCACTGCCCGGGTAGCGGAACACCACGCCGTCCAGGGCGAGTTGCCCCTTCAGGCGGCCGGGGTCGGCGAGCTGCCCGGCCCGTTCGGCGGCGTTCACCGCCGGTTCGGCGAGGATCGGCCGCAGCCGCTCCAGCACCGGGGCGACGCCGTACGCGCCGACCGCGGCGTGGGTGACCTGGCCGAGCGCCAGGGCGACCTGCCCGGCGGCCACGCCGGCCGCCATCAGGTGCCCGGCCTCGGCGGCCGGGCCGAACGTCGCACCGGCCAACAGCACGGCCAGCAGCAGGGGTTGGAGTGCGGTGGTGAGGGCGCCGGAGAGCGCCTCGCTGCGCATCGCGGCGGCGTCGGCGCGCTTCTGCCCGGCGAACGGCCCGGCCCAGCGGGCGAACGCCTGGATCTCCCGGCCGGCGGTCTGGATCTTGTCGATGCCCAGCAGCAGCCCGTACAGCACGCCCTGCAGCTGCCCGTGCGCCTGGTACACCTGCGACTCGTACTCCTGGCGGCGACGGCCGAGCAGCAGCAGCGCGGCCGTCACCGCCAGCACGGCGAGCAGCAGCAGCCCGCCGAGCCGCCAGTCCACCAGCAGGAGGACCGTCAGGCCGGTGACGGCGAACACCGCGCCGAGGACGGCGCCCACCAGCACCTCCGAGAGGGCCTGCCGGGCCTGCGCCACCGCGTTCGCCCGGTGCACCAGGTCACCCGTGGTGTAGTCGCGGAAGAACCTGGCGTCCTGGGACAGCAGCCTGTCCCAGACGGCGGGTTCGAGCGCGTGCTGCACCCGGCCGGTGAGCCGGACGGCGGCGGTGTTGCGGACCAGCGTGAGCAGCCAGGACGCCACCACCGCGAAGCCCAGCAGCACGGCCAGCCAGCGCACCGGGTGCCGTTCGGCCAGCAGCAGGCCGGGCAGCAGCACTCCGGTGGACAGCGGGACGAGCAGGCCGAGCAGCGCCGACACCAGACCGGCCAGGCTCAGCACCGCCAGGTCCCGGCGGGCACCGGGCACGGCGAGGGCGAAGCGCAGCAGGTCTCCCGGGGTCGGGCACCCCGATGGCAGCGGCGGGTACAGCAGTAGCGCCTGGCGGCTCAACTCCGTACGGGCGGCGTCCCGTTCGGAACCCGGGTCGTAGCGGCGGTGCCGCCCGGCCCGGGGGATCAGGGCGATCGGCCGGCCGTCCTCGGCGGCGAACGCCACCATCGGCCCGGCCGTGCCGCGCTCGTCCCCGCCGGCCAGGGTGACGGGACGCCAGCGCACCCCGGCCCGGCGCAGCAGCGCCGTCACCGGGTCGGCGGCGTCCCGCACCGCGGCGGGGACCTCCTTCGGCACCGGCACCCCCAGGGCCCGCAGCACCTCCCGCGCCAGGTCCGCGCGGTGGCGCGGCGCTGTCGGCGCGGCTCCGCCGCGGCGCGGGGAGGTGTGCGGGCGGGGGGTGGTGCCGAACTGCGCCAACGCGTCCGCGAGTGCGGTCCGGTTGGCGGCCGCGGTGGCGTCGGCCCGGGTCGCCGGGCCGCGCTCCTCGTCCGCCGCGGTGGTCTGCGCCCCGCCCGCGGGGGCGGCGGCGGTGGTGACGGTCATGCCTGCTCCTCCGTCCGGACGGGCTGGTTTCGGGTGGCCTGCTCGGCCTGTTCTGCAGCCTGGGCGGGCTCGGCGGCCTGGGCGGGCTCGGCGTCGGCCGCCCCGGTGGTCCCGCGCGCGTCGGCGGCAGCCGTTTCGCGCAGCAACTCGCGGTAGGGGCCGTCCTGTTCGGCGAGCTCGGCGGGCGGGCCCTGCTGGACGATCCGGCCTTCGCGGATCACCACGACCCGGTCGGCGGCCTGGATGGTGCTGAGGCGGTGGGCCAGCACCAGGCAGCTGACGCCACGGCGGCGCAGGTGCCCGTTGACGGCGGCCTCGGTGTGGGCGTCCAGTGCGCTGGTGGCCTCGTCGAGCACGACCAGCGCCGGGTCGATGGCCAACGCCCTTGCGATCTCGATGCGTTGGCGTTCGCCGCCGGACCAGTTGCGGGCGTCCTCGTCGATCCGGGCGTCGAGTCCGCCGCGGCGGCGGACGAGTTCGGCGGCTTCGGCGTCGGCCAGGGCCCGGTGCAGGGCGTCCTCGTCGGCCGAAGGGTCCCAGAGGGTCAGGTTCTCCCGGACGGTGCCTTCGAAGAGGCGCAACTGCTGTTCGACGTACGCGACTTGGCTGGTGACGACGGCGCGGTGCCAGTCGTCGCGGGGGCGGCCGTCGAGCAGCACCTCGCCCTTCCAGGGGCGCAGCACGCCGGCGGCGAGCCGGGCCAGGGTGGACTTGCCGCTGCCGCTGCCGCCGACCACGGCGACCCATTCGCCGGGGGCGATCCGCAGCGAGATGCCGCTGAGGGCGGGGGGCCGGTTGGGGTCGTAGCCGAACTCCAGGTCGCGCAGCTCCAGTTCGCCGCGCAGCCGGACGGGTTCGGCGGGGGCGTCGAGGACGGGGGCGAGGTACGGGTCGACCTCGCTGGTCTCGATGTCCTCCAGCAGCGCGTTCTGGGCCCGTGCGACGGTGAACTCGGAGCCGGTGCCGACGAGTTGGGAGACCGGCAGGAGGAAGCCGTTGAGCAGCAGCAGGAAGGCCAGCAGGGTGCCGAAGGAGAGCGAGCCGGCCAGCAGCAGGGCGGTGCCGGCGATCACGGCGGCGGCCGCGGCGGCGGAGTTGAGCGCGCCGGGCAGCGAGAGCGGCACCAGGACGCTGGCGGCGACCTGCTGCCCGGTGTGGGCGGCGCGGGCCTGCCAGCCGGCCCAGGAGCGGAACAGCGCGTCCTCGGCGCCCTCGGCCTTGACGGTCTCGATCGCCGACACCCCGGCGAAGGCGACGCCGTCGCGCTTGTGGCCCTCGGCGTGCAGCCGGTGGATCGTGCCGCCGCGCCGCCGGTCCGCGGAGCGCAGCGCGAGCGCGTCCAGCACCGCGACGGCGACCGGGATGACGGCCAGCTTCGGGGCCAGCCAGAGCAGTGCGCCCAGGTGGACGGTGGCGGCGGCCAGCGAGGAGGCGGCGCCCGCCACCCGGTAGGAGAGCAGGTTGGCCAGGCCGTCGTTGAGCTGCACCCGGGTGACCAGGCCGCCGAGCTGGCGGCGGTGGAAGAACGCGCCGGGCAGCCGCAGCATCCGCCACAGGAAGGCCGCCGAGGAGCGGGCGGCCATCGCCTCCAGCACCCGGTTGACCATGGCGGAGCGCAGCCAGTTCCCGGCCAGCACCAGGGCGGTCACGAAGAACCCGGCCAGGGTCAGCGGCACCGCCCAGCCGCTCGCGCCGCCGCCCACGACGGTGGCCAGGTAGGTGCGCAGCAGGAAGGCGGAGGCCACGCCGGGCAGCGTCATCAGCATGCCGACCAGCACCGCGACCAGCATCGGCCCGGCGTAGGGCCGCATCCGGGCGGTGAGCGAGCGCAGCAGCGGGAAGCGGCGGCCGCCGGGTTCGAAGTCGGGGCCGGGTTCGAAGCCGACGGCGATGCCGGCGAAGGACTCCCAGAACTCGGCCGGGGTGGCCGAGTAGGAGCCCAGCGAGGGGTCGTTGACGTGCACCCGGCCGCGCTTGACGCCCTCGAAGACGGCGAAGTGCGGGCCGGTGACCAGCACCATCGACGGCACCGGCACCGCGTCGAGGCCCTGCAGCCGCTCGTCCTCGCGGCGCACCACCCGGCGGCCGCGGGCCAGCAGCCCGTAGCGTCCGGCAGCGCGGGCGACGGCGGCCGCGCTGACGCCGTCCCGGCTGACCCCGCAGGCGCGGGACGCCTCGTTGAGCGTGATCCGCCGCCCGAAGGCGCCGAGCACCACGGCGAGGCAGGCCGCGCCGCAGTCCTGTTCCTCCATCTGCGGGACGACGGGCGTGCGCAGGTGGGTGCGCTTCTTCTGCCGCTTCTGCCGCCGCTTCTGCTGCGGTTCGGGCTTCGTTCCGGGCTTCGTTCCGGGCTGTGGCGCCTCCGGCTGCGGCGCCTCCGGCCGCGGCGGGCCGCTGTTGGCGGTGCGCGCTTCGGTGGCGGGTGGTTCGGCGGTGGCGGACCGGGCGGGCTTCATCGCTTGGCCTCCTGTCCGAGCACCGCCTGGTAGGGGTGCCTGCTGCCGAGGTCGACCCGGACGTCCAGGGCCAGCGGTCCGTCGAAGGCGACGCCCTGCGGGAGCCGGGCGTAGGCGATCCAGACCGGGGCGGCGCCGGCGGGCAGGCCGGGGACGGCGACCGGCAGGGTGCCGTCGAGCGAGTCGGCGCGCACGGGCAGCGGCTCGACGCGGTCGACGACGGCGCGCAGCGCTCCCCCGCCGGGTGCGGGGACGAGCACGGGCTGGCCGGGGGCGAGTTTCGCCGCGTCCTTCGGGTCGTCCAGCAGCAGCCGGACGGTGGCCGGTGCGGCGGCCGGGTCGAGGGCCAGCACGGGCGTGCCGGGGGCGAGTCGGTCGCCGGGCGCGGCCAGCAGGGCGCTGACGGTGCCGCTCTCGGGGGCGGTCAGCGGGGTGGGGTCGGCGTCGCCGCCGACCAAGGCCAGCACCTGCCCGGCGGTCACCGTGTCGCCCGGCCGGACCTCGAACTCGGCGAGGCTGCCGGGGTGTTGGGCGGCGACCCGGACGGGGGCGTCCCCGTGCGCGGCGACGGCGTGCACCGTCATGGTGTGCGGGAGGCGGCCCCACACCGCCCAGCCCGCGCCGGCGCCGACGGCCAGCACCAGGGCGGCGCCGGCCAGCCACAGCCGGGGCCCGATCAGCCGGACGGGCTGGTCGAGTCCGGGTTCCAGGACGGCTGCGGCCCGGGCGGCGGCGACCACCGCGGTCTGCGGGCGCTCCCGCCGCTCGGGCTCCGTCGCGGTGCTCATGCCGCCACCTCCATCAGTGCGGGCTGCGGCGCGGCGCGCAGCGGGCAGGACACCGGCAGTTCGCGCACCCCGCCGAAGGCGAACTGCTCGTTCGGGCGGGCGGTGGCCTCGGTCAGGGTGGTGCTCAACTCCCGTGCGGCGTCGGCCTCGGCGAGGCCGCGCAGGACGGCGGAGCCCGCGATCAGGGAGAGCGGGGCGCCCAGGCAGTGGTGCGGGCCGTGGCCGAAGGCGAGGTGCTGGCGCTCGGGGCGGTCGGGGTCGAAGCGGTCGGGGTCGGCGAAGCGGCGCGGGTCCCGGTTGGCGGCGGCGTACAGCAGCATGGCGACGCTGCCGGCCGGGATGGCGGTGTCGCCGAGGACGACCTCGCGGGTCAGCGCGCGGGCGCTGGCGCGGACGGGGCTGCCGAGCCGCTGGGCCTCGTCGAACACGGCGGCGGCCAGCGCGGGTTCGGCGCGGACCCGGGCGGCCAGGCCGGGGGTGCGGATCAACTCCCAGGCGGCGACGGCGAGTCCGGAGGTGAGCGTCTCGAGCCCGTTGGCGAGCAGCATCACCACGAAGGCGAGCAGTTCCTCGGTGTCGAGCCGGCCCTCGCCGCGCGCGGTGGCCAGCCGGCTGATCAGGTCGTCGCCGGGGCGGGCGGCCCGTTCGGCGCACAGCTCCTCGACGTAGGCGTGGAATTCGGCGAACTCGGCGTCGATGGCGGCGGCCTCGGGGCCGGTGCCGGCCGGGTCGAGCATGGCGCGGGCGACCAGGCCCGCCCAGCCGGTGATCCGGCCCTGCTCGGAGTCGGGGACGTCGAGGATGGCGCAGGAGACGGCGACCGGCAGCGGCACGGCCAGGTCGGCGACGAGCTCGAAGGATCCGGCGGCGATCAGCGGGGCGAGCAGCCGGGCGGCGGTGGTCTCGATCCGCTCGCGCATCTGCTCCAGCCTGCGGTGGCTGAACGCGGCGGTGGCGAGCCGCTTGAGCCGGGTGTGGTCGGCGCCGTCGCGCATCGGCAGCATCCGGTTGACCACCTTGAGCAGGGCGGTGTTCCCGGCCCTGGGCAGTCCGACGGTGGTCGGGTCGACGTTGGTGCCGGGGTTCATCAGGACGGTGAGGACCTCCTGGTGCCCGGAGACCACGTACAGCGGGCCGAGGTCCAGGACGGGCGCCTCGGCCAGCAGCCGGCGGTAGAGCGCGGGTGGGTCCTGCTGAGCGGCGGGCTGCTGGATGAACCGCGTCAGCTCGTGCCGGAGGCTGTCCATGCCCGGCTCTCCTTCAATCCGACGGTGTGGCTTGGGTGTTGGGGCCGGAACCGGATGCCCGGCCGGAGGGCCGGAGCGGGGTGCGGGGGGTGGTGGGCCGGAGCGGGGTGGGGGGGGGGGGGGCCGGGGGGCGGGCCACCCCCC
>NZ_JBHUWH010000078.1:0-23093 GCF_042670125.1 Kitasatospora sp. NPDC057198
GCGGCCTTCTTCGCCGGGGCCTTCTTGGCGGGCGCGGCCTTCTTCGCCGGCGCCTTCCCGGCCGGCGCGCCCTTGGCCGGCCCGGACTTGCTGGTGCGTGCGGCGGCGCTTCCGGGCGTTCGTGTGGCCATGGGGGCAGCCTACCGGCGCACTCGGGCCGCGGACACGCTCGGGCGCACTTCGGCGGGTTGCGCCGCCGACGCGCCGTCAGCCGCCCGGGAACCACCCGGACGGGTGACCCCGACGGCCCGTCAGCCGGAGCCGGGGCGCAGCGCGTCGAGCGCCCCGCGCAGGCCGGCGATCTTCCGCTCCAGGTGCGCGGCGGTCGCGGCGGCGGGGCCGTCGGAGCCCGACTCCAGCTGCTTGGTGAGCGCCTCGGCCTGCTCCTCGACGGCGGCCAGCCGGGCCGACAGCTCGCCGAGCAGCGCCCCGCCGATGGCCGGTTCGGCGCCCGCCTCCAGCTGCAGGCGCAGCAGCGCGGCCTGCTCCTTCAGCTGGGTGTTCTTCTGGTACAGGTCGACGAAGACGGAGACCTTGGCCCGCAGCACCCACGGGTCGAAGGGCTTGGAGATGTAGTCGACC
This sequence comes from Kitasatospora sp. NPDC057198, assembly GCF_042670125.1. Lineage (NCBI taxonomy): Bacteria > Bacillati > Actinomycetota > Actinomycetes > Kitasatosporales > Streptomycetaceae > Kitasatospora > Kitasatospora sp. NPDC057198. The sequence goes on from NZ_JBHUWH010000078.1 coordinate 583, forward strand.
GCGCCGGCCGCGTAGCCGCGGAAGGTGTGGTGCGGACCGTGGTTGATCGCGGTCAGGAAGATGATCGGGATGTCCCTGGTCCGCTCCCGGCGCTTGATGTGCGCGGCGGTCTCGAACCCGTCCATGCCGGGCATCTGCACGTCCAGCAGGATCACCGCGAAGTCGTCGGTGAGCAGCGCCTTGAGCGCCTCCTCGCCGGAGGAGGCGCGCACCAGGGTCTGGTCGAGCGCGGAGAGGATCGCCTCGAGGGCGAGCAGGTTCTCCGGACGGTCGTCGACCAGGAGGATCTTCGCCTTCTGCACCAGGACCCGCCCTCCTGCCGGTTGTTTCCCGAGGGCCGGCACCTTCGTACCGCCCATCACTGCCCCGGTCATGCTAGCCGTACCCCCTTGCCCGCCACAGGCCCGGTGCCGGGCGTCACCGTCCGGTCACTGTTGGCAACGAGCGGTGACCCTACCGGGTTCCCGCCCGCGGGGGCCAGCCGGAACCGGTCTCCGCGGGTGGCGGTCACCTGACGGGCAGGTGTTGGCGCATCACCGCCAGCAGGTGGTCGGTCTCGACCGGCTTGGTGATGTGGTCGGTCGCGCCCGCCTGGAGGCTCTTCTCGCGGTCGCCCTTCATCGCCTTGGCGGTCAGCGCGATGATCGGCAGGCCGGAGAACCGGGGCATCCGGCGGATCTGCTCGGTGGTCGCGTAGCCGTCCAGCTCGGGCATCATGATGTCCATCAGCACCAGGGCGACGTCCTCGTGCTGCTCGAGCATCTCGATGCCCTCGCGGCCGTTCTCCGCGTACAGCACGGTCAGGCCGTACTGCTCCAGCACGCTGGTGAGGGCGAACACGTTGCGGATGTCGTCGTCGACGATCAGGACGCGCTCGCCGTCGAAGCGGGGCGGGGCGGCGGCGGTGCGGGACGCCTCGCCCTGGCGCGGGACGGTCTCCTCGGTGGCGCGCGGGGCGTCCGGGGTGCGGCGGCGCTCGACGGTGGAGCGGCGGCGCTCCTCGACCAGGCCGCGGGCCTCCTGGGTCCACTGCTCGGCGGGCGTGCGGGAGGCTTCGAGGGCGCGCGGGGCGCCCGCGCGCTCCAGGGTGACCGGTTCGGGGCCCTCGCTGCGCAGCGGCAGGTAGAGGGTGAAGGCGGAGCCGCGGCCGATCTCGCTCTCGACGTGGATCTCGCCGCCGAGCAGCCGGGCGATCTCCCGGCTGATCGACAGGCCCAGGCCGGTGCCGCCGTACTTGCGGCTGGTGCCGCCGTCGGCCTGCTTGAACGCCTCGAAGATCTCCCGGAGCTTGTTGCCGGGGATGCCGATGCCGGTGTCGGAGACCGAGAAGGCGATCAGCGGCTCGTCCGGGTCGGCCATGGTGCCGGACTCCAGCAGCTGCTCGCGCACGTGCTGCGGGATCTCCGCTCCGGCCACCGGGCGGATCATCAGCTCGACCGCGCCGGCGTCGGTGAACTTCACCGCGTTGGAGAGCAGGTTGCGCAGCACCTGCTGGAGGCGCTGCTCGTCGGTGTGCAGGGTGACCGGCAGGTCCGGGGAGACCCGGACCGCGAAGTCCAGGTTCTTCTCGGCGGCCAGCGGCCGGAACGCGGCCTCCACGTAGTCGACCAGCTGGACGAGCGCGATCCGGGCCGGGCGGACGTCCATCTTGCCGGCCTCGACCTTGGACAGGTCGAGGATGTCGTTGATCAGCTGGAGCAGGTCGGAGCCCGCGCCGTGGATGGTCTCGGCGAACTCGACCTGCTTGGCCGACAGGTTGCCCTCGTTGTTGTCGGAGAGCAGTTTGGCCAGGATCAGCAGCGAGTTGAGCGGGGTGCGCAGCTCGTGCGACATGTTGGCGAGGAACTCGCTCTTGTAGCGGGAGGCCAGCGCGAGCTGCTCGGCGCGCTCCTCCAGGATCTGCCGGGCCTCCTCGATCTCGCTGTTCTTGATCTCGATGTCGCGGTTCTGCTGGGCGAGCTGCTCGGCCTTCTCCTGGAGCTCCTCGTTGGTGCGCTCCAACTCCTCCTGGCGGGCCTCCAGTTCGGCGGAGCGCATCGAGAGCTCGGCGGTCAGCCGCTGGGACTCCAGCAGCAGGCCCTCGGTCTTGGTGTTGACCGAGATGGTGTTGACGGTGACGCCGATCTGGTCGGCGATCTGGTTGAGGAAGTCCAGCGCGACGGTGGTGAAGCTGGAGAAGGTGGCGAGTTCGATCACGCCGAGCAGCCGGCCCTCGAACAGCACCGGCATCACCACCACGTGCGCCGGGGAGGACTCGCCGAGGCCGGAGGAGATCTTCAGGTACCCGGGCGGGGTCTCCTTGAGCACGATCGGCCGCTTCTCCACGGCGGCCTGCCCGATCAGGCCCTCGCCGAGCCGGAAGGTGGTGGGCATGGTGCGCCGGTGGTAGCCGTAGGAGCCGATCAGGCGCAGCACGACGTCGTTCTCGTCGTCGTCCTCGGTGACGAGTTCGGCGGCCCGGCCGGCCGGCTGGGCGAGGAAGAAGGCGCCGTGCTGGGCGGAGACCACCGGGGTGAGCTCGCTCATGATCAGCGAGGCGACGGCGGACAGGTCGCGGCGGCCCTGCAGCAGGCCGGACATCCGGGCCAGGTTGGACTTGAGCCAGTCCTGCTCCTTGTTGGTCCGGGTGGTCTCGCGCAGGTTGGCGATCATCTGGTTGATGTTGTCCTTGAGCTCGTCGAGCTCGCCGGACGCGTCCACGTTGATCCGCGGCGACAGGTCGCCGCGGGTGACGGCGGTGGCGACCTGGGCGATCGCGCGCACCTGCCGGGTCAGGTTGTTGGCCAGCTCGTTCACCGACTCGGTGAGGTCCTGCCAGGTGCCGGCCACGCCGGGGACGCGGGCCTGGCCGCCGAGGCGGCCGTCGGTGCCGACCTCGCGGGCGACCCGGGTGACCTCGTCGGCGAACGCGGAGAGCTGGTCGACCATCGTGTTGATGCTGGTCTTGAGCTCCAGGATCTCGCCGCGGGCGTCCACGTCGATCTTCTGCGAGAGGTCGCCGCGGGCGACGGCGGTGATCACCAGCGCGATGTTGCGGACCTGGCCGGTGAGGTTGTTGGCCATCAGGTTGACGTTCTCGGTCAGGTCCTTCCAGATCCCGGCGACGCCGGGCACGCTGGCCTGGCCGCCCAGGATGCCGTCGGTGCCGACCTCGCGGGCGACCCGGGTGACTTCGACGGCGAAGGCCGACAGCTGGTCGACCATGGTGTTCAGGGTGTCGGCGAGCGCGGCGACCTCGCCCGCCGCGTCGATGGCGATCTTCTTGGACAGGTCGCCGCGGGCCACCGCGGAGGCGACCTCGGCGATGTTGCGGACCTGGCTGGTCAGGTTGGACGCCATCAGGTTGACGTTGTCGGTCAGGTCGCGCCAGATGCCGGAGACGCCGGAGACCCGGGCCTGGCCGCCCAGGATGCCGTCGGTGCCGACCTCGCGCGCGACCCGGGTCACCTCGTCGGCGAACGCGGACAGCTGCTCGACCATGGTGTTGACGGTGGTGACGAGTTCGCGGATCTCGCCCTTCGCGTCGACGGTGATCTTCTTGGAGACGTCGCCGCGGGCCACCGCGGTGGTCACCTCGGCGATCGAACGCACCTGGCTGGTCAGGTTGTTGGCCATCAGGTTCACCGAGTTGGTGAGGTCCTTCCAGGTGCCGGAGACCCCGGGCACGCTGGCCTGGCCGCCGAGGATGCCCTCGGTGCCGACGTCCCGGGCGACCCGGGTCACCTCGTCGGCGAACGCCGAGAGCTGGTCGACCATGGTGTTGATGGTGTTCTTCAGCTCGAGGATCTCGCCCCGGGCGTCGACCTGGATCTTCTGCGACAGGTCGCCCTTGGCGACCGCGGTGGTGACCTGCGCGATGCCGCGGACCTGGCTGGTCAGGTTGTTCGCCATCGAGTTGACGTTCTCGGTGAGGTCCTTCCAGACGCCGGCCACGCCGGGCACCTGGGCCTGCCCGCCGAGGATGCCGTCGGTGCCCACCTCGCGGGAGACCCTGGTCACCTGCTCGGCGAACCCGGACAGCTGGTCGACCATCGTGTTGATGGTGTTCTTCAGCTCCAGGATCTCGCCGCGCGCGTCGACCTCGATCTTGCGCGACAGGTCGCCCTTGGCGACCGCGGTGGTCACCTCGGCGATGTTGCGGACCTGTGCGGTCAGGTTGGCCGCCATGAAGTTCACCGAGTCGGTCAGGTCGCGCCACACGCCGGCCACGCCCGACACCTGCGCCTGGCCGCCGAGGCGGCCCTCGGTGCCCACGTCGCGGGCCACCGTGGTGACCTGCGCGGCGAACGAGTTGAGCTGGTCGACCATGGTGTTGACGGTGTTCTTCAGCTCCAGCATCTCGCCGTCGACGTCGACGGTGACCTTGCGCGACAGGTCGCCGCGGGCCACCGCGGTGGTCACCTCGGCGATGTTGCGCACCTGCGCGGTCAGCCGCCCGGCCATGGTGTTGACCGAGTCCGACAGGTCCTTCCAGGAGCCGGAGACGCTGCGCACCCGGGCCTGGCCGCCGAGCTTGCCCTCGGTGCCGACCTCGATCGCCACCCGGGTCACCTCGTCGGTGAACTCGGAGAGCTGGTCGACCAGGCCGTTGACCGTCCGGCCGACCTTCAGGAACTCGCCGCGCAGCGGGTAGCTGGCCCCGGTGGTGTGCAGCGAGCGCAGCTCCATGCTCTGCGTCAGGTCGCCCTCGGCGATCGAGGACAGCACCCGGCCGACCTCGGCCATCGGCCGCGCCAGGTCGTCGATCAGCGCGTTGCAGTTGTCGACCGCCGCCATCCAGGCGCCCTCGCCGATGCCGCTCTCCAGCCGCTCGGACAGCCGGCCCTCGCGGCCCACCGCCCGCCGCACCCGGGCCAGTTCACCGGTGAGGTGCTGGTTGCGGTCGGCGACCTCGTTGAACACCGCGGCGATCTCCGCCAGCAGGCCGTCGCCCGGGAAGGTCAGCCGGCGGCGGAAGTTGCCGTCCCGCATCGCGGTCAGCGCGGTCAGCAGCTTGCGCAGCTCCGCGGGCTCGGCCCCGCGCCCCGGGCCGGGGCGCCGCCCGCCGCCGGCCCGCGACGGCGGCACCGGGCGGGCGCCGCGCGCAGCGGCGGTCGTCGTACCGGACACGTCCTTGGTCGCCGAACTCAACGGGGCCCTCCCAGGTCCTGACTCGGTTCACCGCCGCGGGAGGAGAAGGCGTCCGGCCGTCGCTCCCGCGCCGTCCCCCTCGACCGTACTGCGGCGGTGACGGCACGCGGACCCCCCAGTGTGACAGCACTGGCACCCGGTGTCGGACCGCTTGCGGAGGGTTTTCCCGGCGACCAGGGAAAGTGGTGAACGAAATCACTCCCTGGGGCCTGTTTCGGCGCCCCGGCCCCACTGGGTACCAACCGGAAAGTAGGGTGGAGGGCCGCACCGGGCCGAGGCGACGCCGCCCCCGTCCGCCGCACCGCCCGAAACCGTCCGTCGGACCAGCAGCAGAGGAGACGTGGCCGTGGTCACCGCGCGCGCAGCCGCCACCTTCGAACCGGTCGACCGGTCGGCCGCCGCGGCCCGCGGCTTCGTCCGGGACGCCCTGCTCGGGTGGGGCGTGCCCGAGGTGGTGGACGACGCCGTGGTGCTGGTCAGCGAGCTGGTCACCAACGCGGTGGTGCACGCCGGGACGGCCGCCGAGGTGGTCTGCCTGCGTGAGGAGGACACCGTCCGGATCGAGGTCAGCGACCGGCACCCGGAGCGCGGCCTGCCCTCCTTCGCCAACGTGACGATGAACTCCGAGCGGTACGCCGACCCGGACGGCGAGGGCGGCCGCGGCCTGCTGATGTGCTCGGCGCTGTCCAGCAGCTGGGGCGTGGAGTACGCGGCCGGCCGCAAGACCGTCTGGTTCCGCCTCGCCCTGCCCGAGCAGCACCCCGGCACCCGGTACGCGCTGCCCAGCCTGCCCGGCGGCGAGCTCCCGGCCGCGGACGGCCCGGTGCGGGTCGCCGTGGTGCAGCTCGACGACCACGGGCGGGTGCGGCACTGGAACGCCGACGCCGAGTCGCTCTTCCAGCGACCCGCGGACGCCGTGTTCGGCCGCCCCTGGGCCGAACTGGCCGTCTGGCCGCAGACCCCCGGCCTCGGCCTCGGCGACACCCTGCGCCTGGCCCGCTGGGAGGGCTCGTACGCGGTGCGCGGCGGCGACGGCGCGGTGCAGGAGGTGTACGGCACCCACGTGCGGCTGCGCGACAGCGCCGGCACCCCGACGGTGGCCTGCCTGCTGGTGCGGGAGGCCGACCGCGCGGTGCTGCGCACCCCCGGCACCCCGGGCGCCGCCGTGGAGGGCGCCACCACCGCCGTCGAGCCGCTGGACCTGCTGGTCGGCCCGGTCTCCCCCGACGACCTGTCCAGCCTGCTGCAGCGGATCGTCGAGCGGGCCCGCGACCTGCTCGACGCGGACGCCGCCTACCTGCTGCTCACCAGCGAGGACGAGACCGAGTTCGAGCTGCGCGCCGCGACCGGCCTGGCCGGCCCGTCCCGGCGCTTCTCCCGGCTGCCGGTCGACGCCGGCGCGGGCCGCTTCGACTCGGCCCGGCTGCCCGCCGTCCACGAGGACCTGGCGGTGCGCCCGTCCGGCGCCGCCCCGCTGCTGGACGGCACCGACCTGCGCTCGCTGATCACCGTGCCGCTCAAGGTCGAGGGCCGGCTGACCGGCTCGCTCGGGGTGGCCGCGGCCGCCCCCGGCCGCTACGACAACGAGGACGCGCTGCGCCTGCAGTTCGCCGCCGACCGGATCGCGCTGGCCCTGGAGAGCGCCCGGCTGGGCGAGTTGGAGCGGCTGCGCCGCGGCTCGCTGTCCTTCCTGGTGGAGGCGTCCGACCTGCTGGCCGGCACCCTGGAGCACGAGCAGACGCTCGCCCTGATGGCGCAGATGGCCGTCCCGACGCTCTCCTCCTGGTGCGCCGTCTACACCACGCCGGACCAGGCGACGCGCTCCGACCTCGCCTTCGTGCTGCACGAGGACGAGGACCGGATCGACGCGCTGCGCGCCCTGCTCGACAAGTCCCCCTGTCCGGAGGCGGAGCCCAGCCCGGGTGCCCGCCCGTGGACGGCGCCGGCCGAGACCGCACGGGCGATCGGCCACCCGGTCGGCCCGGAGCTCGGCGAGACGGTGGTCATGCCGCTGTCCGCCCGCAACCGGGTGATCGGCCTGCTGGTGCTCGGCACCCGGCGCGGCGTCCGGTTCCGCCAGGAGATCCTGGAGCTCGGCGAGGACCTCTCCCGCCGGGCCGCCCTGGCGCTGGACAACTCCCGCCTCTACTCCGAGCGCACCGCCACCAGCCAGGCGTTCCAGCGCGCCCTGCTGCCCCCGGAGCTGCCGAAGATCCCGGGCGTCGAGGTCGAGGTCTTCTACCAGGCCGCGGGCGAGGGCAACGAGGTCGGCGGCGACTTCTACGACCTGTTCCCGATCCGCGAGGGCACCTACGGCTTCGCGATCGGCGACGTCTGCGGCACCGGCCCGGAGGCCGCCTCGGTCACCGGCCTGGCCCGCAACTCGCTGCGCCTGCTGGCCCGCGAGGGCCTGGACGCCCCGCAGGTGCTCACCCGGCTGAACGCGGCGATCCTGGACGAGGGCAGCCGCGCCCGCTTCCTCACCCTGCTGTACGGCGAGCTGACGCCCCGCGCGGACGGCTCGACCGCGCTCTCGCTGGTCTGCGCCGGCCACCCGCTGCCGCTGCGGCTGCGCGTCGACGGGCAGGTCGACCAGGCCGCCTCGCCGCAGCCGCTGCTCGGCGTGATGGACGAACTCGACCTCACCGCCGAGGAGTTGGTGCTCGCCCCGGGCGAGGTGCTGCTGTGCGTGACGGACGGCGTGACCGAGCGCCGGGAGGGCGGCCGGATGCTCGGCGACGACGGTCTGGCCGAGGTGCTGACCGGCTGCGCGGGCCTGACCGCGGGCGCGGTGGCGGCCCGGGTGCACCGGGCGGTGGAGCGGTTCGCGCCCGAGCCGCCGTCCGACGACATGGCGATCCTGACGCTGCGGATTCCGACCCAGCGCCAGAACTGACCGGATCGCCCGCCCGAACTGGTCACGGTTTGCTCACACTTGCTCATCCTGAGTGATTCACAAGGGTACAAAACCGGTGCGCCGGGTACACCGTAAGCACCGGGGGCTTCCACCCCGGAGGGCGTGACCGGCGGCCGAGCCGCCGGCCCTCTCATTCGCCGCAGCCGCCGCACCCTCTCTCCGGTGCGCCCACGACCCGGCACCCGGCACCACCTCAGCACACCCACTTTTCACCGTGACCTCGCCATGCCCTGGCGCAGAGTGAAAGGAGCCTCCGGTGAGCAATGAAGCCTCCGGGGCGAACGCCCGATCCGCTGACGCGGGTCCGCTCGGTTACCTGGCCCTCGGTCTGACTCTGCTGGCGTACGGCCTGCTCGGCACGGGTGTCCTCAGCGGCACCTCGGCCGGCGGCGCCTCCCCGCTGGCCGACCTGGTCGGCGGCGTGACGCTGTTCGTCGCCGGCCTCTGGCAGTTCCGCGGCGGCGACCGCTTCAGCGGCACCGCGTTCACCACCCTGGGCGCCTTCTGGGCGACCTGGGCCGCCGCCGGCCCGGCCGGCAAGAACACCGCGGGCCTGTTCCTGCTGCTGTGGGCGCTGCTGGCGCTCACCCTGACCGCCGCCTCCTGGGGCGCCGGCCAGCTCACCCGCGCGGTCTACGGCCTGCTGACGGTCTCCCTGGTGCTCAGCGCCATCGGGGCCTTCGGCGACGCCTCCGGCTGGGGCAAGGTCGGCGGCTGGGTCGCCGCCGTGGCCGGCCTGGCCGCCTGGTACTCGGCCACCGCCGAACTGACCGGCGGCCGCTGGGGCAAGGTCGCCCTGCCGGTCAGGTAACCGCCGCACCGCCGCACCGCCGCACCGCCGCACCACCGCTCGTCCCGCACCACCGCTCGTCCCGCACCACCGCTCGTCCCGGAGCCCGGACGCCACCCCCACGGCGCCCGGGCTCCGGCATGTCCGCAGGTCAACTCCCGCTTGCGATCATTCACTTGACACGACTGACGACCCTTCAGTTCTATAGTGCTAGGAACCTAGATAAATGAGGTTGCGGTGATCGAGTTCCACATCGAGCCCCGGTCCGGGGTCGCCCCCTACCTGCAACTGGTCCACCAGGTGCGGCAGGCGCTGCGGCTGGGCCTGCTGTCCGAGGGGGACCGGCTGCCCAAGGTCAAGGAGGTCGCGGCGAAGGTCGCGATCAACCCCAACACCGTGCTCAAGGCGTACCGCCAGCTGGAGAACGAGGGCCTGGTCTCCCCCAAGCCCGGGGTCGGCACCTTCGTCAGCGGCACCCTCGGCACCCCCGCGGCGCCCGAACACGAGCCGCTGCGGCAGGAGTTGGCCCGCTGGCTGGCCGCCGCCCGGGCCGCCGGGCTGGATGAGGAGTCGATCGAGGCACTGTTCCGCCAGACCGTACGGAGCACCACCGAAGAGGAGAGATGACCGCGATCGTCGAAGCCAGGGCGCTGGGCAAGCGCTACGGGCGCCGCCAGGCGCTCACCGACTGCACCCTGAGCGTCCCCGCCGGGCGCGTCGTCGGCCTGGTCGGCCCGAACGGCGCCGGCAAGTCCACCCTGCTGCAGCTCACCTGCGGCCTGCTCACCCCGACCAGCGGCAGCATCGAGGTGTTCGGCGCCCCGCCCGGCCAACTCGCCCGGGTCGGCTTCGTCGCCCAGGACACCCCGGTGTACGCCGCGCTCTCAGTCGCCGACCACCTGCGGCTGGGCGCCCGGCTCAACCCGCGCTGGGACGCCGCCCTCGCCGAACGGCGCGTCCGGCAGCTCGGCCTCGACCCCGCGCAGAAGGCCGGCCGGCTCTCCGGCGGCCAGCGCGCCCAGCTCGCGCTCGCCCTGGCCGTCGCCAAGCGGCCCGAACTGCTGCTGCTGGACGAGCCGGTGGCCGCCCTCGACCCGCTGGCCCGGCGCGCCTTCCTGCAACACCTGATGGAGTTCGTCGCCGAGTCCGAACCGGCGGCCACCGTGGTGCTCTCCTCCCACCTGCTCTCCGACCTGGAACGGGTCTGCGACCACCTGATCGTGCTCGCCGACTCCACGGTCCGCGCCGAGGGCGGCATCGACGACCTGCTCGCCACCCACTTCCGGCTCACCACCGCCCGCCGCGCGGCCGACACCCTGCCCGCCGGGATGCACGTCCTGCACGCCGAGCACACCGGGCGGCAGAGCAGCTTCACCGTCCGCGCCGAGGCCCCCGTCGAGGACCCGTCCTGGGTGATGGAGCCGCTCGGCCTGGAGGACCTCGTCCTGCTGCACATGTCCGCCGCCGAGACCGCCGACCCCGAGACCGCCGACCACCGCCCCGCCCTGGAGCCGCAACGATGACCTGGCTGACCTGGCGCCAGTACCGCACCCAGTTCCTGGCCGCCGCCCTCGCCCTGGCGGCCACCGCCGGCTACCTGTTCCACTTCGGCGGCCCGGCCCGGGAACGGGCCCGGGGCGTGCTCACCGGCCCGAGCGTGGTCTCCGAGGCGCCCTTCCAGACCGTCAACGCCCTGGTGCTGCTCGCCCCCGCGCTGATCGGCGCCTTCTGGGGCGCACCGATGATCGCCCGCGAACTGGAGACCGGCACCCACCGGCTGATCTGGAACCAGAGCGTCACCCGCCACCGCTGGCTGACCATCCGCCTGCTGACCGTGGCCGCCGCCGCGCTGACCGCCACCGGGCTGCTCAGCCTGTTCGTGACCTGGTACGCCGGGCCGGTCGACCAGCGGGCGGACGACCCCTTCCGGGCCACCACCTTCGCCGCCCGCGGCGTCGTCCCGGTCGGCTACACCGCCTTCGCGCTCGCCCTCGGCGTCTGCCTGGGCCTGTTCGTCCGCCGCACCGTGCCCGCGATGGCCGCCACCCTGCTGCTGTTCGCCGCCGTCCAGGTACTGGTGCCGCTCGCGGTCCGCCCGCACCTGATGGCGCCCGTCCGCGCCGAGGCCGCCGTCACCGGCGTCCAGCTGTACCGGGCGCACAAGATGACCCTCGGCGGACCGGACGACGCCCCGGTGCGCGCCGCCGTCCACGCCCCGCACGCCTGGAACCTCGTCGACGAACAGCCGGTGCTCACCTCCACCGGGCAGACCGTCACCCGGGCCACCGCCCCCTGCCGGCAGGAGGCCGCGGACGGCCTGCCCCAGCTCGACCCCTGCGCCGCCGAGGCGAACCTGCACGTCTCCCTCGCCTACCACCCCAACAGCCGCTACTGGGCGTTCCAGTGGATCGAGACCGCGCTCTACCTCGTCCTCGCCGCCGCCCTGACCGCGCTCACCCGCTGGGGCCTGCGCCGCCGCCTCGGCTGACCCGCCGCCGCCGGGAACGCGCGGGCGGCCCGGCCCCGCCGCTCAGCGCACCAGCACCAGCCCGCAGCCGTACGCCCGCCCGTGGCCCACGCCCCGGGTGAGCGCCGCGACGAATGCGGCCGGGTCGGTCACCGTCAGCGTGCCGCGCAGCTCGGCCCGGGCCAGCTTCAGGCTCCGCTGCGCGCGCCGGCCCGAGACCCCGGGCAGGATCCGCAGCGCCAGCCGCTCCGGGTCGGTGTCCGCGCCGATCCGCACCACCCCGTCCGGCGCCACCGCGGGCGCGCCGGACGGCTGCAGCCGCCGCACGAACCAGTTCTTGACCTGCTCGGGCCGGTTCAGCGCCTTCCGCGTCCCGCGCACCGTCCCGCCGGTCGGCCCGCTGCCCGGCACGTGCCCCGCGGTGCGGCTGGCCACCGGGTTGACCACCGTCCGGAAGTCGACCCGCTCGCCGGCCCGGAACTCCCGGTCCACCAGCAGGTTCTCCGGCTGCTCGGCCAGCACCCCGCGCGGCAGGCCCGACCAGTCGCCCGGCACCGCCGACTGCACCACCAGCGCCAGCCGGGCCCGCCGCAGGTCGACCGTCCAGCCGAACAGCGCCCGCAGCTGGGCCCTGGCGTCCGGGCTGCCGTCCTCGACCCAGCCCCGGAAGCCGCCCATCACCACCCGGTGCAGCTGCTGCACGTCGATCAGCGCCTTCGCGGTGTACGGGTGCCGGGCGTCCAGGGTGAGCAGGGTGTGCGTGGTGACCAGCCGGGCCGGGGCCGGGGCCGGGTCCGGGGTTCGCGTGCTGTTCACAGGACCAGGTCCTCCCATTCGACGGCGTCCGGGGCGAGGGTGAGGCGCTGCCGGGTCTCCCAGCGGTAGCCGTGCACGGGCCCGCCGTCCGGGTAGCCGGCCGCGGTCGGCTGGTCGTGCACCGGGCCGGCCCCGGGGCGCGGCGCCGGGTCCTCGAACCAGGCCCAGGGCCGGCCGTCCGGCGCCGGGAGGCCGTCGGCGGACGGCAGCGGCGCCCGGCGCCCGAACACCTCGCGGAGCGTGCCGGGCACCACCCCGAGCGCGAGGTCGCCGGACGGCGGGCACGCCTTGCGGCCCAGCCACAGCAGCCGCTTCGGGTGCTCCAGGGCGTGGCCGGTGCGCTCCAGCAGCTCCCGGTCGGTGTGCTGCAGGCCGGCCAGGAACGCGGCGTCCGCCAGGTACCAGCGCTCGCTGAGCATCGGGTGCCGGGCCACCTTGCCCGCCACCAGCGCCCCGGTGGCCGGGTCGGCGGCGATCAGCTTCGGCGCCCCGTACCAGGACGGCTCGCGCCGCCGCCCGAAGGTGCCCGGACGGGCGGGCGGGTCGGACGCCTCCAGGTGCTCGTACGCGGCGGCCCGGCGGTGGTCGGTGATCAGGTCGCGCGGGCGCAGCGGGTACCGGCCGCCGCCCACCGTGTGGTAGTCCCGCACCAGGGTGCCGGGCCGGTCGGCCCGCACCCCGAACAGCGCCGACCGCAGGCCGGTCAGCGGGTCGTCCCGGTCCAGGCCGAGGGCGGCCGCGCACAGGCCGACCACGCCCGACTTGGTCGGCCGGGTGCGGGTGTCGCGCTGCGCGAACCGGCCCTGGAGGCCCCAGGACTGCAGCGGCCCGGCCAGCCGGATCAGCAGCACGTACGGCCCGTCCGCCTGCGCTGCCCCCTGCGCCTCCCGCGCCGTCACGGGAGAAGCCCCTCGACGCCGACCGCCACCCCGATCCGGTCGGCCGGCGCCCACTCCTCCAGCAGGTCGGCGATCTCCGGGTCGTAGGTGAGCACCCGGGCGTGCCGCAGGTCCGGGCGCCGGCCCGCCACGAACAGGTGGTGCCGCAGCAGCCGGCGCACCGCCGCCGGGCCGGCCGGGCCCTCGCCGCCGCCCCCGGGCGGGTTCTCGTCGACCGGCCGCTGGAACGCCCCGGCGTAGTTGTACGGGCGCCCGCCCTCGAAGGCGAGCACCAGCACCGGCAGCGAGCCGGTGGACGCCGTCGAGTTCTTCTTCGCCTCCGGGAACGCCTCCACGAACGCGGTGACGAACTCCCGCTCGGCGGCGGCCGCGGTCGGCTCCACCTCCTCCTCGGCCATCCCGGCCCGCCGCAGGTTCGCCCGCAGTTGCTCGCGGTCGAGCACCGCGTGCCGGTAGAAGGTGCCGGAGATCAGCGACTGGTAGCCCGTCATGCCCGCGCCCGCGTCGTCCGCGGCGTCCAGGAAGCCCAACGCGCCGCGCCTGCGGGCGAGTTTGGCGTCGTCGGCGGCCGCGTAGAAGTCCTCGACCTGCTCGGCGGCGTGCACGGTGAACGCGTGCCCGGTCTGCACGGCGCCGTCCACGTTCGGCGAATCGGCGATCTCGGCCAGGAACCGGCCGTACAGCGCGATGTCCACCGCGTCGCGCGGGGCGAGCGCCAGCAGCACGGCGTCCCGGGTCGGCTTCGGCAGCGGCAGCGGCCGGCCCGCCGGCGCCCCGCCCTCCGCGTCCGGCTCGGCGTCCGGCTCCGGCTCCGGTGCGGCGCCGCGCTTGGGCTTCCCGGCCCGCTGCGCCGCCAGGTACTTCTCCCGCCATCGGGTCAACTCGCCCCGGTGGGCGTCCAGGTGGGCGGCGATCCGGGCCCCGGCGTCGGCCGGCGCGAACACCAGCACCTTGGTCAGGTTGGCCACCGTCCGCTTCGCCGGGTCGCCGAACTTCAGCCCGCACGCCTCGATCACCGCCCGCGCGGTGGCCACCGCCTCGTCCTGCCCCCAGCCGTACCGCCGCACCAGCTCCTCGCCGGTCAGCAGCGCCCACTCCCTGGTCCGGATCCCCATGCTGTGCCCGCCCAGCGCCCCGACCCCGGCGTTCGCCCGGTTCCTGGCGTGCACCCGCTCGGCCCGGCGCCGGGCCTGGCTGGTGATCATGTGCCGCTCGACTCCCCCGTAGACCAGGGACTTCGGCTGCCCCGTCTCGTCGCGCACGGGGAGCACCGCGACCAGGGTCTCCAACAGGTGGAGCGAGAGGAACGGGCTCCGATCGTCAGCGTTCACGCCGTCACGTCCTTTTCTGCTGCTGTGCCCGCCGCCGGCCCGGCGGCGCGTGGAAGTCCACCGACCACCAGTACGCGACGCGGGCCTCCCGGTCGTTCCACCGGATCAGGTCCTCGGCCAGCCCCGTCCACGACGGCGGCGGCTGCTCGCAGGTGCGCAGTCGCACCACGGTGTGCTGCAGGTGCCGCCACGGCACCCGGCGGCTCGCCACCACCCGCTCCACCAGGCGCTGCGCACCGGGGTTGCGCGGCCCGCGCCCGCCCCCGTCCCCGATCCGGGCCGCCGCCGCCCCCAGGCTCCCGTACCCGTACGCGGCCGTTCCCCGCCCCTGGTGGTACAGCGCGAACAGGAACGCCACCCGCTCGAAGAGGTCCCGGTGGCGGTCCCCGCCGTACCAGCCCGCCCTGATGTGCGCGTCCGTCCGCGTCCCGGTGCGGCGCAGTTCGGCGAGCGTCCCGGTGTCGCGGTTGCGCACCAGCGTGGTCAGCCAGGCGAGCAGCGCCTCGCTGTCGTGCGGGTACGCCTCGGGGGCGGCGAAGTCCTCGGTCTCAGTCACCGGCCACCAGCTCCCGGATCTCGGCGGGCGCGTCGTCGGCGGCGAGGTCGTCCTCGAACCGGCGCACCGCCCGGGAGCGCGCCAGGTGGCCGCGGTCGTTGGGCGGCAGCGACTCCAGCCGCTGGGCGAGCTGCTCCCGGGCCGTCGCCAGCAGGGTTTCCGCGTACGCCGCGACCGGCCCGGCGGCTGCGCCGGGCGGCCGGCGCGGGCCGAGGTCGGCCACCGTGTCCAGCAGTGCGTCGAACGTCTCGCCGGCCGCCGCCCAGAACCGCCACCGCGCGTCGTACCGGGCCACCAGCGCCGCCTCGTCCGCCGGCGCCTTCGCCGGGTGCACCGTCTGCGAGGCCACCAGCGCGGCCCGCTTCAGCCGGGCGGCCAGGAACTCGGCGATCCGCGACCCGCGCGAGGACGCCAGGTACAGGTGCTCGGCCATCCCCGGCGCGTACGGGAAGCAGCCCTCGACCCAGGCCACCGGCAGCGTCTTGTTCGCGATCAGCCCCACCGCCCACAGGCGGTAGGGCACGTCCATGCCCTCGTGCTCGTACGCCAGCGAGCCGAGCAGCGCGTAGAGCCCGGGTAGCCGCTCCTTCACGGCCGCGTACAGCGCGTGCGCGTCCTGCCACAGCGCCCGGCTCGGCGACGGCCACAGCGGTTTCTCCGCTCCGGCGGTCGTCCGGACGAGCACCGCGTCCGTCAGGTGCCGCACCGGGTCGAGCTCCAGCACCTCGCCCGCCCCGATCAGCACCCGGTCCACCACGGCGCCGTGCCGCCCGTCGAGCCGGCCCCGCAGCAGGATCGACCGCCCGAGCGCGCTGTGCAGGTCCGCCGGGCCCTGCGGCGCCCGGGGCACGGCCTTCGCCCCGAAGGTGCGGCGCGCCACCGGGCCGGTGGTCCAGGTGGTGTTCAGCCGGCCGGTCTCCCCCGCGTGCGGGTAGAGGTTGAGCCGCAGCGTCTCCCCGACCGTCGCCCCGAGCGCCACCACCCGGATCCGCCCCAGCAGCCGCCCCGTCGCCAGGTTGGTGACGGCCGGCCCCAGCTTCCCGCCGCTGATCCGCCCCCGCCCGTACGGGGCGTACACGTGCTGCGTCAGCACCGCGCGGAACGCCTCCGCCGCGGGCAGCGACCCGCCGTCCTCCAGGTGGTGCCGGTCGAAGAACTGCAGGTAGTCGCCCGTCCGCTCGATCACCAGCTGGGCGACCCCGGTGGCCGAGTCCTCGAACGACTCGCGCAGCAGCGCGTTCTGCCCCAGCGGCCGCTCCGGATCGAACAGGTCCCAGTCACCGTCCGCCCGGCCCGCCAGCCACGCCGCCGCCCCGCCGAACCCGCGCCGCCCCTCGACCCGCTCCCGCCACTCCCGCGCGCTCGCCGGGTGCTCCCCCGCCGCGAAGCACACCGCCAGCAGGAACTCCAGCACCGCGACGGCCTCCCCGGGCGTGCCCCCGGCGATCGACGCCAACTCCTCGGACCGCTCGAACAGTTCGCACAGCCCCACCGACACCGATTCCCCGGCGCAGGTCACCACCGGCACCCACGGCTCCCACCGCGGATCCCACCCGACCCGCACTCCGGCCCCAGCCGGCGAATGCACCGCAGGCAACGCGCCACCCACCCACTTCACACGGAATACGCCTGCCGGGGAAGGAAGTTGGCACCCAGCTCGATCGAACGCTAGCAGCCGGTGCCGGGCCGGCAGGTGGGATGCGCCGAGCCGGAGGGATCCGGCACAAAGGCGGGCGGAACACGTCGGGATCCGTCAACTCCGGGCAGCGAGCGCACAATCCGCTCGCCTTCGCCACCGCCCCCGGGCCGGACGTGGTGACATCGGACCGTCCCGTCCGTCTCACCCCGCCCCCGTCCCGCGCCGCCGCATCAGGATCCGCAGCGTCTCGCGGGCGTCCCGCCGCCGGGCCGCCGAGCGGGAGAGCACGGAGGTCAGCGCCACCGCGGCGAGCAGCAGGCTGTAGAGCGCTCCGGCCGCGGCCGTCAGCACGGCGGCTCCGGCCGCCTCGTCGAGCAGGGAGATCACCTGGCACGCCCTTTCGTTCCGACCTGCCACCGGCGGCGGTCGATGACCCGAGCTTCCCGGACGGCTCTCGCCGGTCACGACGGCCCGTCCGACGTTTCCGCAGGTCAGAGCGGTCTATGCAGAGAAGGAGGACAGCAGGAAGATGAACGGCACCTCCCCGTACGCCGCCCGTGAGCACCTGGGCGCGATGCTGCGGGCCCTGCTCACCCCGTTCCCCGGGCTCCGCGAGCCCGTCCCCGGCCTGCCCCGGCGCACCCTCCAGCGCTGGTGCCTGGGCACCCACGCGCCGAACGACAGCGCGCTCTTCCGGGCCCTGCTCGACCGCTACGCCCCGCCCGGCCACGACCCCCGCCCCTGGGAACTCGCCCTCGACGCCGCCCGGCGCGAGGCCCGCGATCAGCAGCACCGCCGGCAGCGGCCCGGCGCGCTCCACCCGCCCACCGAGCTGGACGCCTTCGCCCGCGCCACCGCCGCCGACGCACCGGCGTACCTGTGGTGGCACGCCGAACTCCCGCACGGGAAGAGCACCTTGCTCGCCGACTACGAGTGCGACCCGGCACCGGGAGTCGACGCCCGCTACCAGGCCGTGTCCGCCGAAGCCGGCACCCACACCCGGAACGGCTTCCTGCGCGCCCTGCACGAGCTGCTGGACGCCACCTCCTCCACCGCTGACCCGGCCCGCCTCCTGCGCGAAGCCGCCGCCCGGACGCGCACCGACGGCCACCGCCTCCTCCTGCTGCTGATCGACGATCTGGACGCCGACCCCGGCTGGCCGCCCCACCCCGACGTCCGCCCCGCCGAGCCGCGCAGCGTCGCCGCCCTGCTCCCGGCCCGGCTCCCGGACGGCGTGCGGATCGCCGTCACCACCCGCCGCACCGATCCGCTCCCGCCGGACCTGCCCGCCGACCACCCGCTGCGGCTGCGCGAATGCTGCCGCCTCCTCGCCCCCGCCGCCGGGCTGCCGCCCGCCGCCCCGGCGCCGTCCCGGTTCGACGACGACCCGCTCAACCGCGAGGTCCTCGCCTTCCTCACCCGCACCGGCGGCGGGCTGCGCCCGCAGGACCTGGCGCAGCTCACAGGCGCCCCCGTCGAGGAGATCGGCCGCCTGCTCACCCACCGCGACAACCGCACGGTGCTCACCGACCCCCGGACGCCCGGCGCGTTCCGTCCGGCCCTCGAGCCCCCGGCACCCGGCCCGCGCCCCGGGGACGACGACCGCACCGCCCGCCTGCACGCCTGGGCCGCGTCCTTCCGGAACGCCCGTCGGCCCGCCGACACCCCGCCCCACCTGCTCGGTGACCACCTGCGCCTGCTCGACGGCCCGGCGGAGCGGGACGCGTTCCTGCGCGACCCGGAGCGCCAGCGCCGCCTCGCCGACACCCTGGGGCCGGAGCTCGCCCTCGACCAACTCCCCGACACCGGGCTGCTGTTCACCGCCGCCCGGGACTTGCTGCGCCGCCGCCTGCTCCCCGTCCCCACCGGGGCCCCCGCCGTGCTCGCCCTGCTCGGCGAGCCCTCGCACGCGCTCGCCCTGGCCCGCGCCGTCCCCGCCCGCCCGGCCCGCGCCGCCGCCCTCGCCCACCTGGCCGCCGCCCTCGCGGAGGCGGACCGCCACGACCCGACGGCCGCCACCCGCGCCGAGGAGGCCGCCGCGCTCTTCGACCGCACCGACCCGTACGACCCCCGGACGCCGGAAACCGCCGACGCCTGCGCCGAACTCGCCGACGCCGCCCGCACCTTGGCCCGCCTCGGCCGCGCGGACGCGGCCGGCCCGCTGTTCCGGGCCGTGGCCCGCAGCGGGGCCGCCGACCTGGCCACCCGGGCGGAGGCGATGGCCCACGACCCGGACGCCCCGCTCACCGCCCTGCTCGACCACGCGCTCGCCCTGGCCGAGGACCGCCCCGAGTACGCCCAGGTCGCCGCGGACATCCTGCGCACCGTCGCCCGGACCGCTTCCGCGACCGCCTCCACGACCGCCGCCCGGCCGGCCTCCCGGGCAACCTCCCGGATCGCCGACAAGCCCCTCCGCGACCGGGCGCTCGCCGAACTCGCCGGGCTCACCGCCGACCCGGACCCGGACCACCGGCTGGCCGCGGCCGCCGCCCGCGCCGTCGAAGTGTCCGCCCTCGCCGAGCAGGGGTTCCCGCGCAAGGCCCTCGACGCCATGCGCACCGTCTGGGACCGGCTCTCCCCCGCCCTGGTCGCGCCGCTCAGCCCCGCCGACCGGGCCCACCTGCGGCTCGACCTGTCCGCCACCTTCACCCGGATCGCCCTCGCCGAACGCGCCGCGGCCGTCGACTCCCGCCCCGAACGCACGATCCGCCTGCTGGACGCCCACCGGGCCGCCGGCCGCACCGGCGTCCTCGGCGACGACCAGACCGAACGGGCCCGCACCGCCCTCGAACCCACCCCCGAAGCCGCCCCCGCCGGCCCCGGCGCCGACCCCTTCGTCCGGGCCCGCCGCACCCTCCTCACCGGCAACCCGGCCCTCGCCCGCGCCCAGGCCACCGCTGCCCTCCGCGCCCTCCGCCTCGACGGCCCCACCCCGTTCGCCGAAGCCGACACCCTGGCCCTGCTCCGGGCACTCGGCACCGCCGGCGCGCTCCCCCGGGCCCGCCGCCTGCTCCGGGCCGCCCCGGACTCCGAGACCCGCGCCGCCCGCCACGCGGCGCTGTCCCTGGGCTGCGCGCTCGGCGGCCACCTCGCGCAGGCGCTCGCCCACGCCCGCACGGCCGCCCGCCTCCTGACCGACCGACCGCGGCCCGCCACCCGCCGCACGGTCGCCCAGGCCCTCGCCCACGCCGGCGACCCCGACCGGGCGCTGTCCCTCGCCGACCCGGCCGACACGCCCCTGGTCGCCGCCGGACTGCGCCGGTTCGCCCCCGACCGGGCCGCCGCCCTGGCCGACACCGCCGCCCGTAGCCTGTCCGCCGAAGCCTCCCGGCGACTGCGCCCGCTTGCCGCCCTGCTGCTCGCCCACCCGCACCCCGACCACCCGCACCCCGACCGGCCGACCGGCGCGCCGGCCGAGCTGCTGCGCACCGCGAGCCGCCCCACCCACCGTCCCCACCGGGCCGAGCCGATCGTCGTCCTCTCCCTCCTGCACCGCCTGGGCATCCCGCTCGACCCCGCCGCCACCGCCCGACTCCCGCAGTGGAAGGCCCAGTTGCGCGCCGAACACGCCCGGCACACCGAACGCGCCCTGCTCGCCGCCCTCGACCGCGACCCCGACGCGGTCCTGCGCATCGCCGCCACCGCCCCGGACCGGGCGACCCGGATCGCCGCCCTCACCGCCGGGGCCAAGGTGCTCAGCGGTGCCCCCGCCGTCCTGGACGCCGACGACCCGCTCACCAGCCTCTGCCAAGCCCTGTGCCCCGACCCCGACCCGTCCCCGGCCCGCCCGCTGTTCGACGCCCTCCTCCGGGACGGCGCCTGGACGCCCGTCCTCCCCCTGCTGCCCGCGCTCGCCCCCGACGCCCTCCCGGCGCTGGGCGACCTCGTCGCCGCGCACGCCCGTCCCGCCCCGCCCGCTCCACCCGCCCCACCCGCTCCGGAGTGATCCCGCATTCGCCCCCCTCACCCGTCGCCGGTTGCTACTGTCTGCGTGCGGAGGGGAACGCATGGGTCAGTGGCTGTTGGGCGCGGAGTGCCTCGCCGCATGCCGTTTCGCGCTCTCCCCCCTGGTCGAGACGGTCGCCGCGGTCGGCGTCCTCGCCGAGATCCGCCCCGAGCCCTGGCGCCGCGGCTGGCTCGCCGACCACCAACCCGCCTTCCGGGCCCACCTCGCGACCGCCCCGCAGGCCGCCCCCTGGCTCACCGCCCGCGAACCCGCCGACTGGCCCGCCGCCCTGCCCCTGCCCGCCCCGGACCCGGACGCCGACCCCCGCCTGCCCGACCTCCCCGCCGACCTGCCGCCCGCGCTCGCCGACCTCCTCGACTGGACGTGGCAGCACGTCGTCCGCCCCGAATGGCCCGCCCGCCTACGCGCCTTCCGCACCGACCTCGCCACCCGCCGGGAACGCGCCGCGCGACACGGCTGGCCCGCCGCCCTCCCCCACCTCGGCCCGCAGCACCGCTGGCTCCCCGACGGCAGCCTCCGCCTCACCGCCCCCGGCCTCCCTCCGCTCCAACCCGCCGCCCCCGAGCTGCTGTTCGTCCCGACCAGCGCCCGCCACGGCTGGCTCCGCCCGGACGAGTCGCACGCCCGCCTGACCGTCGTCTACCCGACCTCCGCCGCCCCCGTCCCCGGCCCCCGCACCCCGCCCGCCAGCCTGGGCCGCCTGCTCGGCGGCGCCCGCGCCGCCCTCCTGGCCGGCCTCGACCGCCCGCGCGACACCGCCCAACTGGCCGCCCTCACCGGCCTCGGCCCGGCCGCCGTCCACGACCACCTCGGCGTCCTGCTCGACGCCCGCCTGGTCGCCGGCACCAGCACCCCCGGCCGCTACTACCGCACCGCCCTCGCCGAAGCCCTGCTCTCCGCCCAGCCCGGCTGACCCCTCACCCGGTCCCTCACCCGGCGAAACGCCGACGGCGGCCCCGGAACCCGTGTTCCAGCACCGCCGCCTCCCGGAGCCCGCAGGCCGCTCTCAGCCCGGCCGCACCGCGCTGCGCTCCCGCTGCTCCTCCGCCACGTCCCCCGGCGGCACGTCCTCCCGCTGGCGCCACCCCGACACCGCCGCCTGCACCAGGTACACGGTCAGCAGGATCACCACCGCCACCAGGCCGTCCGCCCAGAAGTGGTTCGCCGTCACCACCACCACCCACACCGTCACCACCGGGTGCAGCACCATCAGCCACCGCCACGGCCCGCGCGCCACCGAGACCACCGCCACCGCCGCGATCACGCACCACGCCACGTGCACCGACGGCATCGCCGACAGCTGGTCCGCGACCACACCCGCCACCGCGCTGCCGTACACCGACTGCCCGTACTGCTCCGCCAGGTCGACGAACCCGTTCCCCGGCAGCATCCGCGGCGGCGCCACCGGAACGAACTGGATCAGCAGGCACACCGCGGTCGTCGCCACCACCGTCGTCCGCACCCACGCGTACCGCGCCCGGTGCCGCAGGAACAGCCAGAGCAGCACCACCAGCATCACGCCGAAGTGCATCGTCGCGTAGTAGTAGTTCGCCCCCTGCACCAGCCACGGATGCCCCACCACCGCCCGCTGCCAGGCCGCCTCGTCCGGCAGCCCGAGCTCCCCCTCCGTCCGGTGGATCCACTCGGCCCGCTCCAACGCGTGGCCCGTCCCCATCACCGAAAGGTGCCCCACCACCTGCCACAGCGCGAACAACGCCAGCAGCGTCCCCGCCTCCCGCAGCACGTCCGCCGCCATCCCCGCCCGCCGACGCCGCACCTCCCCGCCGGCCCGCCGGGCCACACCCCTCCTGACGGCGAACGCCGCAGCGTACAGCGCCGCGGAGGCACCGGCCGAGGTTTGCCACGTCAACGTCAGGTTCTGCATTGGCGCAGGCTACCCGGCTCTGCCCGGGAACGCGAAAAAGCCCCCCGACGTCCCGTCGGGGGGCTTTTCCTTCAATGATTGTTCGGCGGCGTCCTACTCTCCCACAGGGTCCCC
>NZ_JBHUWH010000079.1:0-23019 GCF_042670125.1 Kitasatospora sp. NPDC057198
GTGCGGGGCCGGTCCGGTCCGGGGCGGAAGCAGGGGCAATTGTGGGCCGCCGCACGCGCCGCGGGTCAAGGCGGCCGGGCGGCGGACGGCCGGGCGGCCGGACGCGGCCCGGGGGCGCTCCGGGGGAACGGCGCAGGTCGGCGCCGCCGGACGGGGCGGGCGGGGAGCCGGGCCGGGCGGGGCCGCGGCCGTGAAACGAACAGGAAGGCAGGGCGTCCGCCGCCGCCGTGCTCCGGTCCTCCGCCGGGAACGGACGGGTGCGCACTACAGTGCACGATATGCCTACCCCGCAATTCATCCTGGACCTGCGCGCACACATCGGCCACGCCCCGCTGTGGCTGTCCGGCATCACCGCCGTGGTGGTCGAGGACGGCCGGATCCTGCTCAACCGCCGCTCGGACACCGGCCGTTGGGCCCTGCTGCACGGCATCGTGGAGCCCGGGGAGCAGCCCGCCGACACCGTGGTGCGCGAGGTGCTGGAGGAGACCGGCGTCACCGTCCTGCCCGAGCGGATCACCAGCGTGCACACGCTGCCCGCCTTCGCCTGCGCCAACGGCGACCAGGTGCAGTACCTGGACGTCGCCTTCCGCTGCCGCCCGCTGTCCGGCGAGGCGGTGGTCAACGACGAGGAGTCCCTCGCGGTCGCCTGGTTCCCGCTGGACGACCTGCCGCCGCTGGCCCCCAACGACACCCTGCTGCTGGAGAAGGCGCTCGCCGACCACCCCGCGCCCTGGTTCGCCGTGGGCTGAAGCGCCGACGGAACTCCCTGCCTCCACAAGGCCGTTGACCCTCCCAGGAGGCGATCATGGACTATCCACCGACCCGGCTGCCCGGACGCGGCCCCGGCTGGTACCGGGGCGACCTGCACGTGCACTCGGTGCACTCGGACGGCGAACTCACCCCCGCCGAACTGGCGGCCGCCGCCCGCGCCGCCGGGCTCGACTTCCTCGCCACCACCGAGCACAACTCGGCCGCCGCGCCCGGGGTCTGGGGCGAGGTGGGCGGCGACGACCTGCTGGTGGTCCTCGGCGAGGAGGTCACCACCGGCACCGGCCACTGGCTGGCGCTCGGCCTGGCCCCCGGCCAACTCGCCGACTGGAGGTACCGGGTGGGCCAGGCGGCCTTCGACGAGGCGCTGCGCGAGGTGCGCGCCGCGGGCGGCCTGTGCGTCGCCGCGCACCCCCACGCGCCGTATCCCAGCGGGGAGTTGACGTACCCGCTGGAGTCCTTCGACGCCGTCGAGGTGTGGAACGGGCAGTGGGCCTCCGACCTGCCGTGGAACGCCGACAACGAGGCCGCGCTCGCCGAGTGGGGCCGCCGCCTCGGCGCGGGCGCCCGCACCGGCCGCCCGCAGCCCGCCGTCGGCAGCAGTGACACCCACCTGCCCGGCCAGCTCGGCATCCCGCACACCGTCGTGCACGCCGAGGAGTTGAGCGTCCCCGCGGTCCTCGCCGCCGTCCGGGCCGGGCGCAGCTGGATCGCCGGATCCGCCGCCGTGCACCTGGAGTTCACCGCCGAGGCGGCCGGCCGCACCGCCGGGATCGGCGAACGGCTGGCCACCGGCGGCCGCCCCGTCGAACTGGCGGTGCGGCTCTCCGGCGTCCCCGACGGCAGCACGGTGCACTTCCGCACCGAACGCGGCAAGGAGCACCGGGCCCCGGCCGACGACCTGGTCCGCTGGAGCACCGACGCCGAGGGGACGGCCTTCGTCCGGGTCGAGGTGCGCGGCCCGGACGGGCGGGCGGTGGCGCTCACCAACCCGGTCCTGCTGGACTGAGCGTCAGTCCGGCACCCGGACGCCCAGCCGCTGCCGGGCGCCGCCGGTGTGCCGGCCGACGGTCCGGCCGTGCCCGGCAACGTGCCGGGTACGTCCGAGAAGCGGTCAGGGGGCCGTCAGGGGGCCGCCAGGTCGCGGCACCAGGCGGCCTCGGCGGCCAGCGAGCCGTCCGCGAGGTACTGGCGGACCTGCGGGGCGGCGGCCAGCGCGTTGGCGGCCTCCGGGACGGGCACCTCGCGGAAGCCGAGGCGCCGCCAGAACGCGCCCGCGTCGGTGGAGAACAGGTAGACCCGGCGGATGCCGCCCGCCGCCGCCTCGGCCAGCACGTCCTCGACCAGCCGGCGGGCGGTGCCGTTGCCGCGCCGGTCCGGCCGGACGGCGACGCTGCGCAGCAGGGCGGCCGGCCCGGCGAGCTCCAGGGCGGCGCTGGCGGTCGGGCCGCTGGCGTCCCGGACGGTCCACAGCAGGGTGCCGGGCTCGTCCAGGCCGTGCGGGTCCAGGCCCTGGGCCCGCAGGAAGGCGGCGAGGTCGTCGAGGTCGGCGGTGGCGGCGGTCATCGGACGGGATCCTTCCGGGAAGGCTTTCGGAAAAGGGGAGCGGCGCTCGGACGCTACCCGAGCGCTGTTACGCGCGGTGGCGCGACACCGTGTCGGCCGGGTGAACCGGCCCGCCGGGCCGGGGCGTCAGCCCGTTCCGGGCCCGAAGCGCCGCCGGTACGCCGACGGGGTGACGCCCGTTTCGCGGCGCATCAGCGCGCGCAGGTTCGTCGCGGTGCCCAGCCCGCTCAGCCGGGCGACCACCGCGAGGCGCGACTCGCCCTGCTCGATCAGCCGGCAGGCCAGGGCGAGCCGCTCCCCGGTCAACCACGCCAGCGGGGTCGTCCCCAGCTCCCGCCGGAAGCGCCGGTGCAGCGTCGCCGGGCTGACCGCCGCCCGCGCCGCGAGGTCCGCGACCGCGAGCGGCGAGTCGAGCCGTTCCTGCGCCCAGGCCAGCACCGGTGCCAGCGATTCGTCGGGCAGGTCGGGCACCGGGCGTTCGACGAACTGCCGCTGGCCGCCGTCCCGGTGGGCCGCGAAGACCAGCCGCCGGCTGACCGAGTTCGCGACCTCGGCGCCATGGTCGCGCCGGACGACGTACAGCCCGAGGTCGAGGGCGGCGGCGCTCCCCGCGGCGGTGAGGACGTCGCCGTCGTCGACGAACAGCACGTCCGGTTCGAGGCGGACGGCGGGGAAGCGGGAGCGGAAGGACTCCGCCCACCGCCAGTGGACCGCGGCCCGGCGCCCGTCCAGGACACCGGCCTCGGCCAGGGTGAAGGCGCCGCTGCAGAAGCCCAGCAGCCGGGCGCCGCGCGCGTGCGCCCGCCGCACGGCGTCCAGGACCGCGGGCCGGCGGGGCACCTCGACATCGGGGCGGTTGGGGACGACCAGGGTGTCCGCCGCGTCGGCCGCCTCCAGGCCGGCGACCCCGCCGAGGGTGAAGAACCCGTCCCGCATCACCACGGAGGGCTCGGGGGAGCAGAGCCGGAAGTCGTAGAGCTCGCGGCCGATCTCGGGTCTGCGTAGACCGAACACCTCGGTCGCGCAACCGAGTTCGAACGGGTTGGAGTTCTCGTCCACGATCACGACCACCCGGTGCGGGCCCGCCGTCCGGGCCGGGTGCGAGGAATCTTTCGCCATGTGCGATTCCTAGCACTCACCCGGCCCCGGCGGGGCGGCCGAGGATGGGGGCCATGAGCGACCAGCCGATCTCCCTCTCCCGGGCCCTGGCCTCCTTCGAGGCACTGTGGAGCCCGCGCATCGTCACGCGCGTCAACGACTACGACGTCCGGATCGCCAAGGTCGAGGGCGAACACGTCTGGCACGTCCACGACCACACCGACGAGTTCTTCCTGGTGCTCGAGGGGGAGCTGCGCATCTCCCTGCGCGAGGCCGGGGGCGAGCGCACGGTCCGGCTCCCGCGGGGAGCGGTCTTCACCGTTCCGGCGGGCACCGAGCACAAGCCGTCCGCGCCGTCCGGCGCCGCGATCCTCCTGTTCGAGCCGACCGGCACCCCGACCGTGGGCGACCGCCACGAGGAGGTCCCCGCCCACGTGGACGCGACGACCGGGCACGCCCTCGGCGACTGAGCGCGGGCGGCCCCTCAGGCCGGGCCCAGGACGATGCGCTCGGTGACCTGGCCGGGGTGGGCGGGCTCGCCGTGGAGGGTGGCGGGGCGGAGGTGGCCGGCCCGGTCGAGGGTGAACAGGAGGTCGTGGCCGGGCGGGAGTTCACCGTCGGCGGGGCGGCGCAGGACCCGGGCGCCGGCGGCGTGCCGGCGGGCCAGCTCGGGGCCGGTCAGCGCGGCCGGCAGGACCATCGCGGCGGGGGTGTCGCCGACCACGTCGGGGCCGGGCGCGGCGGCGGGCAGCCGGAACACCGGCAGGTCGGACTCGGCGTGCAGGACGGCCGCGGCGAGCGCGTTGAACTCGTCCTCGGCGGTCAGCAGGTACACCGCGGTGACGCCCTCCTGCTCGGCGCCCTCGCCGCTCGCGGCGACCAGCAGCTCCCCGTCGGCGAGCTCCAGCCCGGCGGCGGCGATCCGCGCCCGCTGCTCGTCGCGCCCGGCCCACAGCAGCACGTCCAGGCCCGCCGAGCGCAGCACGGTGGCGAGTTCGACCGTCCAGGGCTCGCCGCCGACCAGCAGCGGGCGCGAGCGGGCCGGGCGGGTCACCCGCAGCAGCCGGGCCACCGGGACGGCGGTCAGGCCGTACAGGGTGACGGTGAACACGATCACCAGGAAGGTCGCCGGGAGGATCTTCTCCGCGCCGCCGACGCCCGCCGCGGCCAGCCCGGCGGCGAAGGTCGAGGCGGTGGACGCGGCGACGATGCCGCGCGGCGCCATCCAGCCCAGGAAGGCCCGCTCGCCCTCGGCCAGGTCCGTCCCGGCGGTGGACAGCGCCGCCACCACCGGCCGCACCACCACCACCAGCACCGCGACCAGGGCCAGTGCGGGCAGCAGCACCGGCCGCACCGAGGCCCAGGTCACGGTCGAGGAGATCGACACGAACAGCACGCCGACGACCAGCGACACCAGGGTCTCGAAGAACGTCCGCCGGGCCGGCTGGTCGAACGCGGGCACCGTCGCCACCACCACGCCCATCACGATCGCGGCGATCAGCCCGGTGTCCTCGCGCAGCGCGTCGCACAGCGCCGCGACACCCACCACCGCCGCCAACTGGGCGTTGGTGCCGAGCACTTCGCCCAGCCGCACGCGCACCAGCAGGAACCACAGCACCGCCGCGCCGAGCAGCCCGCCGAGCAGGCCCAGGCCCACGCTGGCGGCGAACTCCAGCATTCCGCTGCCGAACTTCCGGTGCTGCTCGCTCACCAGCGCGTGGTAGACCAGCGCGCCCAGGATGCCGCCGACCGCGTCGATCAGCGAGCCCTCCCACACCAGGATCCGCTGCACCCGCTCGGTGGGGCGGACGAAGTTCAGCAGCGGCCCGACCACCGTCGGGCCGGACACCACCAGGACCGCGCCGAGCATTGCCGCGGCCTGCCCCGAGACGCCCAGCAGCGGCGCGGCCACCAGCGCCGCGGCCGGGGCGGTCAGCAGGACGCCGATCCACACCAGCCGCACCACCGCGTGCCGGGTGTGCCCGGTCAGCTTGCGCAGGTCCAGGCCGAGGCCGGCGTCGTACAGGATGACCGCGACGGCGAGCGAGACCAGCGGGGAGAACGCGTCGCCCAGCAGCCGGTCCGGGTGGACGTCCTCGGTGAGCGCGCCGGCCGCGAAGCCCGCCGGCAGCAGCACGATGATCGCCGGGATGCGCAGCCGGGAGGCCAGCAGCTGGGAGGCGACGGCGAGTACCACGGTCAGGCCGGAGCCGATCAGGATCTGCTCAGAGGTCATCCCGCCATCCCATGCCGCCGACCCTCCCCCCGGCACGCCACGCGCCCGGCGGGTCCCCCGTCCGGCCCAACCCGGCCGGCCCCGGCGGACCCCCGCCCGGCGGCCCGCCCGGGGCGCCCCCCGCGGCCCCGGCCACCGGGGCGAATCGGGCCCTTTGCCCGGGAAACGGCGAAAAACCCACCAGGGCAAGGAAGTTGCCAGGTCGAAGAAGGCGGGCCGAAACACGGACGCCCGGTGACTGCCGGCGCCGCGTCCCTTACTGTACGGGCATGAGTCCTCGGGGGAACGCGGCCGGTGACCGCGGTACGGCAGTGGTGATCGGCGGCGGCCTGGCCGGCTGCCTGGCCGCCTGGGCGCTGCACGGCGTCGCGGACCGGGTCGTGGTGGTCGAACGCGACCGCTACCCCGACGGCGCCGACTTCCGCCCCGGCGTCCCGCAGGCCAAGCACGCCCACCTGCTGCTGGAGGCCGGCCAGCGCGCCATCGACGACCTGCTCCCCGGCGCCCTCGCCGAACTCCTCGCGGCCGGCGCCGCCCGCGTCCCGCTCTCCGGCGGCCTGCGCTGGCTCACCGCCGCCGGCTGGCTCGCCCCGTACGAGAGCGACCTCGCGGTGCTCACCTGCAGCCGCCCGCTGATCGACCACGTGGTGCTGGAGCGCGTCCGCAGCGCGCCGAACATCGAGTTCCGCACCGGCACCGAGGTCACCGGCCTGCTCGGCGACCGGCACGCCGTCACCGGCGTGCGGATCACCGGCCGGGGCAAGGACGGCGAGCAGGAGTCGGAACTGGCGGCCGAACTGGTCGTCGACGCCGCCGGACGCTCCACCCGGGCCGCCAAGTGGTTCTCGCTGATCGGCGCGCCCGTCGTCCCCCGGGAGCGGGTCGACGCCGGCGTCTCCTACGCCACCCGGTTCTACCACCGCCCCGCCGACGCCCCCGCCGACTCCGCGCTCTACCTGCAGAGCCAGGCCCCCGACCGGGGCCGCTTCGGCGTGCTGCTGCCCGTCGAGGGCGACCGCTGGATCGTCGGCACGGGCGGCATGCGCGGCTTCGAACCCTCCATCCAGCCCGAGGAGTTCGAGAAGCAGCTCGGCCTGCTGCGCGACCCCGGCATAGCCGAGGCGATCGCCGGCGCCAAGCCCACCGGCCCGGCCCGCGGCTTCGTCCCCGGCCCGAGCGTGTGGCGGCACTACGAGCGCTCCGCCCCGCACGGCTTCCTCGCCGTCGGCGACGCCTCCTGCACCTTCAACCCGGTCTACGGCCAGGGCATGACCGTCGCCGCCTTCGGCGCCCGCGCCCTGCGCGACGCCGTCCGCAAGCACGGCGGCCTCGGCCACGCCGCCGTCCGCGAGACCCGCGACACCATCGCCGCCGCCACCAAGAACCCCTGGCAGATGGCCGCCGGCGAGGACGTCCGCTTCGCCGGCACCACCGGCGGCCCCTCCGGCCTCCAGGTCCGGGTCCAGCAGCGGATGCTGGACCGGGTGCTGGCCCGCGCCGTCACCGACGCCCGGGTCGCCGCCGCGTTCCACCAGGTGGCCGCCATGGTGGAACCGCCCACCCTGCTGTTCCGTCCCTCCGTGCTGGGACCGGTCCTGTTCGGCGGCTGACCACACGGCCGCCGAGCGCGGGGCCGGGGACGCCGCATGCGCAGGCCGTCAGTGCAGGCCGGTGGGTGAACGCAACGGCTGCGGCAGGGACTTGTACCGGACCTCCCCGCTGGTGGGGCAGTGGGTTCCCGCTGGAGCCCTTCACGAACGGCATCCCCGACGCGTACGGCGAGATCTCCGCGGGGCCGGTGTCCTCCACCAGGGCCGTGGCCCGGACGAACGGCCGGTCACGTCCCGTGGGTGGGGAGCAGCAGGATCCGCTCGGGGTCGTAGCGCCGCCAGGCGGCCGCCGCGGTGGAGCCGATCAGCCGCAGCCGGCACCAGGACTCGCCGCCGGGGGAGTGCCACCAGGCGTTGATCCGGCCCAGGGCCCAGCCGTCCGAGTCGTCGAGCAGCACCTCCACCGGCTGGTAGGCCGGTTGGACGTCCTGCTCCGGCGGGGACCAGGCGGGATCGGTCTGCAGTTGCGGGGGAAGCACCGCGGGCCTCCTTCGAGTCCGGTCGGCGGGGTGACGGGTGCGGGGTGCCCGAACGGCCCGGCTGGTGGCGGTCGGGAACACTCTACAGAGGTGTAGAAACGAATGGGGGGCAATTCGGGCGACACGGCGCAACACAGCCGCCCCGCCGACGCGTTCATGCCGGACCCGGACCCGGACCCGGCCCCGTCGGACGCCGGCGGGCCTCCGCCCCGCCGGACCTAGACTCGACGGATGACTGCTGAGGACTCCTCGATCGAGGCGCTGGGCGCCCTCGCCGACCCGGTGCGCCGCGCCCTCTACCGGCACGTCGTCGACGCGCCGCAGGAGACCGGGCGGGACGCGGCCGCCGCCGCCGCGGGCGTCTCCCGCTCCCTGGCCGCCTTCCACCTGGACAGGCTGGTGGACGCCGGCCTGCTCGCGGTCTCCTACCGCCGCCCGGCCGGCCGCGGCGGCCCCGGCGCGGGACGCCCCGCCAAGCTCTACCGCCGGGCGGACGCCGAGATCGCCGTGGCCCTGCCGCCCCGCGCCTACGGCGAAGCCGGCCGCCTGCTCGCCGAAGTGGTCGAACGGGCCGGCCTCGACCACCAGTTGCAGGACGCCGCCCGCACGGCCGGCGAGGCGGAGCGCCCGTCCGACCTGCCCGCCGCGCTGCGCGAGCGCGGCTACGCGCCGCACCTGGACGGCGGCGTGCTGCGCCTGCGCAACTGCCCCTTCCATGCGCTGGCGGACGAGTTCCCGGCGCTGGTGTGCGGAATGAACCTGGCGCTGCTCCAGGGGCTCGCCGGGGAGGAGTGGGCCCCCGCGATGGATCCGGGCGCGGACGGCTGCTGCGTGTCGCTCACCCGGTGCGAGTCCCCGGCCGAACTCTAAAAACAACAACCATTGACGATAGAAGCCGACCCGGGGCATGCTGACCGCATGACGACCCCTCAGCCCGCCGTGCCCGCCACCGGCCGCCACCTCGCCCAGGTCAACGTCGGCCGCATCGTCGCGCCGCTGGACAGCCCCGAACTCGCCGGATTCGTCAGCCAGTTGGCGGAGATCAACGCACTCGCCGAACGCAGCCCCGGATTCGTCTGGCGGATGGTCGACGAGGCGGGCGCCGACGCGACCGGACTGCGCCCCGACCAGGACGACGACCTGCTCCAGGTCAACTGCTCGGTCTGGGAGTCCGCCGAAGCGCTCCGGGCCTACGTCTACCGCAGCGACCACCTGCGGGTGCTGGCCCGCCGCCGCGAATGGTTCCGTCCCCCCACCGAGGCCCACCAGGCGATGTGGTGGGTCCCGGCCGGCCACCGCCCCACCCTCGCCGAGGCGATGGCCCGCCTCACCACCCTCCGCACCCACGGCCCCGGGCCGGACGCGTTCACCTTCCGCGACCTCACAGGACAGAACATCTAGGGCTCCGGTGCGGTCTCGCGGCCCTGTCGGTTCCGGTCTTCGAACGGCTCCTGGGGCCTAACGCTCCGGGTCCCACTCCGCCATCTGCTCGAAGAGCCCGGTCCTGCCCTCCAGCTTCAGCGAGTCGAGCCCGATGCGGCCGTAGAGGACGAGCACCAGGTCGCTCGCCGTGCTGGTGGCGGAGGCGTCGGCGGCGGGCAGCACGTCAGCTTCGGACGTCCGGGCGGTCCGGGCGCCGTCCTCGCCGACCCAGTAGCGCCAGGAGACGCCCTCGGTGACGTGGTAGTCGACGGCGGCGGTCTCGTGCGGCCACGCCTCCGTGGTGGTGCAGATCGTGACCAGGAACTCCTCGGCACCGTCGACCGCGACCTCGGTGGGCAGCGGCCGCGCGTCGCCGACCGCGAGCTGGGCGTCGTAGGTGTGCACCGCGATCTCGTGCAACTGGCGCCGGGCGGCGGCCCCGCTGGTCAGCGGCGTCTGCGACTTGCCCCACCAGCCCCAGCACGGGCGGTCCGGACCGGCCTCGGTCAGCGCGTCCAGCAGCAACCGGGTCGAATCGGCCAGCCAGACCAGCACGGCCTCGCGCCCCTGCGGCGCGACGGTGTCACCCCGGGGAACGACCTTGCCGGTGGCCTCGGCCCCGGCGGCGATGGTGGCGGCCCAGGCGCGACGGCCCTCACCGATGTGCTGCACCAGGTCGAGCAGCGTCCACCCCGGGCAGGTCGGCACCGGCACGTCGAGGCTGGGTGCGGCGGCGACGGCGGCCCGGAAGGCGGTCGACCGCTCGTCGATCAGACGCAGCAGGTCGGAGAAGTTCAGGGAGTTCTGCACGGCGGATGTCTATCACCGCGTTCCGGTGTTCGACCAGCCATTATTCCGGGCACTCCGACTCGACCCCAGAAGACGGTCAAGCGAGGGGAGCGGGTCGGCGTGATGCACCGTCATGGGCTTTCGGCCGCCGGGCGGGTCGTGCTGTCGCGGTTGCCGCTGATGCCCCGACAGGTCCGGGCGCAGGAGGGGGGAATCGGGCGGGGACGAAACGGCAGGGGTCCGTACCGCGCAGTGGCCCCCGGGGTGGGGTCGGCCTTCAGCCGAGGGGCTTCAGGTGGGTGCCCGAGGCCGTGACCGCCTCCACGGCGGTGGGGCCGGTGCCCGGGTCGTCGAGGGCCAGGGTGCGGGTGGGCGGGGCGGGCAGGTCGAGGCGGCGGGACGGGGTGGTGACGAGCAGGCGGGAGGTGCGGCGGCTGGCGGCGACCAGGAGGTAGGGGGTGCCGTTGGGGGCGCGCCAGCGGTACTGGGCCACGGTGTCCTGCTCGTAGCGGCTGCAGGCCCGCCCGTCGGCGTGCGCCAGCTGTTCGGCGCGGCCGCCGTTCGGGGGCAGCACCGCCGCCGCCGCGCTGCCCGAACCGTCCCAGTGGTCGGCCCGCAGGCAGGCCCAGGCGAGCTCCCCGGCGTTCTGCGGGAGCTTCTGGTCGGCGAACTCCCACAGGTTCAACTGCCTTACCTCCGGCCCGGATTCGGGGATCGCGCAGGCGCCCGCCGCCCACCGGCGCAGGGCCTGCCCGCCGACCGCCTCGCGGGGCGGACGGGCCTGGGCGGAGGCGTCCGGCGGCGGGGTGTAGGTCAGGTGCGCGGGGGTGAGCCCGCCGAGGTCGGCCAGCAGGAAGGCGTGCTGCTCGGCCACCACCGGGTCCGAACGCAGTTGCAGCACCGGCCCGGGGCAGCCCGGCGCGGCCGTCCCCGGCACCGGGTCGGTGACCCCGCCGGGGAAGGCCAGCGGGCGTTCCGCCTCCTCCGGCCGGTCCAGCCGCCGGGTCGCCGCGGACGCGATCCACGGCGCCAGCAGGTACCGCGCCCCGCGCTCGTCGCGCCGCAGCACGACCGCCGCGCCCGCCGTCACGTCGCTGTCCCCGGCGGGCGCCAGCGCCAGCGCCGGGCCCTGCCCCGCGGCCGGGCCCTCGGTGTACCGGGCCAGGTTCCGGCCGTCCGTCAGCAGGACCACCGGGGTGCCGTCCAGCCGCCCCGCGTACAGGAGTTGGGGCACGGCCGCGGGCGGGCCGGTCGGCGGACCGGCGGGCGGTCCGGCCTGCTGCCAGGCGGTGGTGGCGCGGCCGACCAGGGCGCCATCGTCGCGCAGTTCGCCGCGGGCGGGCCAGACGGCGAGGCTCAGCTTCGCGGTGGTGCGCCACAGGTCGTCGGCGCGGCGCTCCGGAACGGCCTTGCCCGGGGCGGGGGCCGAGGTGCCGGTCCTTCCGGTGCCCGGCTGGGGCGAGAGCAGGACGGGCAGAACGGTCGCCGGCAGGGCGACCGCCATCGCCGCGGCCACCACCGCCAGCCGGCGGCGGCGCAGCAGGTCGCCCGGCTGGAGGTGGACCGTGCAGGCGTCGTAGCCGGGCGGGAGGTCGGACCAGCCGGGGGAGTGCGCGGCGTGCAGCAGTTCGGCCCCGGCGCGGGCGGAGTCGGCCGGGGTCTCCACCCCGGCCCAGGCCAGCACCTCGGCGGCCTCGGCCCGGTCCAGGCCGTCCAGCGCCTGGAGGGCGAAACCGGCCCGCGCGGGTGCGGGCAACTCGGCCAGCCTGGCGTCGAGTTCGGCGTCCCCGTCGTCCGGCGGGGTGAACAGCCGCACCCCCCACACCCGGGGGAACACGGCACCGGGCCAGCGCCGCCGACGCAGCGCCCCGCGCAGCACCCGCACCCGGGCCGCCGAGTACCCGTCCTCCCCAGCGGCCCGGCCGCCGAGCACCGGCAGGGCCCGCTGCACCACCGCGTGCGCCGCCACCACCCGGGCGTGCCGCCCCCGGTCGGCGGGCAGCGTCAGGTAGGCCAGACCCACCAGCCGCCGGTAGTGCCGCACCAACACGGCCTCCGCGGAAGCCCGTTGGCCCCCGGCGCCGGTCACCCCGGGCCGCGGCAGCGTCTTGAGATCCATCGGCCCCTCCAAGGCGTCGGGACGGAACCCGGCTACGTCGGACGGACCAACGAGTGGATCATCGGATAGTTGCGCCGCACCTCGCCGGCCCCGGCCGCGACCCCCCGTCGTGGCCCTCGCTGCGGCCCGCGCCGTAGCTCCTGCCGGGTCGCTCGTCGGGCTCAGTCGCAGTAGTGGTTCAGGACGCGCGGCAGGTCCCGGGCCCAGGCGAGGTAGGTCTCCCGGTCGGGGGCGGTGAGCGTGCACTCGTACGGGACGTCGTCGTGGCATTCGACGAGCAGTGTGCAGCGGAGGGCCGAGGGTTGCAGGGTGTGGCTGATGGCGGCGATCTCCTCCCAGGGGAAGTCGATGCCGATCTCCTCGGCGCCGTCCAGGGCGATCCCGATGCCGTGGGCGTCGATCAGGACGGCGCGCCGGTCGTCCTCGGCGCGGAAGGAGGGCGTGAGGTCGTCCTCGGTGGGCGGGGCGAGGAGGGTGGGCGGGTGGGGCGGCAGGGTGCCGGTGGGGCCGGTGAACGCGTCGAGCTGGTGTTCCGGGGTGGGGCGGCGGGCCGGGTCCTTGTCCAGGCAGGCGCCGACGAGGGCGCGCAGGTTCGCGGGGACGGCGGAGAGGTCCGCCGGGGCGTGCACCGAGCGGTAGACCAGGAGTACCGGTGCGCCGGTGCCGAAGGCGGCGCCGCCGGCGGCCGTGACGAGCACCGCGCCGAGGGCGAACACGTCGGCGGCGCCGGTCACTTCGCGTCCCTCGGCCTGCTCGGGTGCCAGGTAGCCGGGCGTGCCGAAGGCGTGGCCGGTGGCGGTCAGCCGGGTGGACTCGGCGGCGCGGGCGATGCCGAAGTCCAGGACCCGGGGGCCGTCCGGTGCCATCACGATGTTGCCCGGTTTCAGGTCCCGGTGGACGAGCCCGCACCCGTGCACCGCCTGCAGGGCCTCCGCCAGGGCCGCGCCGAGCCGGCGCAGCCCGGCCTCGTCCAGCGGGCCCTCGGCGGCGATCAGCCGGCCGAGGGTCGGGCCCGGTACGTACGCGGTGGCCATCCAGGGCGGGTTTCCGTCCGGGTCGGCGTCGACCACCTGGGCGGTGTGGAAGCCGCCGACCCGGCGGGCCGCGGCGACCTCGGCCCGGAACCGGGCGCGGAAGTCCCGGTCCGCGGCGAGCTCCGGCCGGGCCACCTTCACCGCGAGCAGCCGGCCACCGCGCGAACGCGCCAGGTACACCGTGCCCATGCCGCCGGCGCCCAACTCCCGCACCACGGCGTACGAACCGATCCGTTCCACCTGTCCCTCCCCGGGCCCATCATTCCATCCGCCCGCGGCGCGGGGGAGCGGACGCCGCAGGTCCGCCGGCCGCCGCCGACCGGGTGAATACGGTCGCACGGAGTAGTCGTGCGGTCGCCCTCTACTGCTATCAATGGCGGTGCGCCCGACTCTCCGGGCCGCACCCCACAACGACGGTCCGCATGCGAAGCGTGCGCGGCGCGCCTTCGCGTGCCGCGGGCCCGGCCGTGCGACCGGAACGAGAACGGAACCCGCCCGATGGCAACCGCACTCCGCAGGACGACCGCCCTGGCCGCGCTGGCGCTGACCGCCGCGTTCCTGCCCGCCGGACCGGCCGGGGCGGCCGACCCCGCCCCGCACCCCGGCGTCTACTGCCTGGCCAACGCCTGGAGCACCCCGGGCATCGGCACCAAGCCCTGCGAGGCCAAGGACCCGGGCCAGCACTTCACCGTCTCCGGCCGGCAGATCTCGCTCAGCAACGCCCCCGCGTACTGCCTGGCCAACGCCTGGAGCACCCCGGACGTCTCCATCGAGCCCTGTGACCCGCAGGACCTCGGCCAGTACTGGACCGTCTCCGGCCAGCAGATCTCGCTGACCTACGCCCCCGGGTACTGCCTGGCCAACGCCTGGGGCACCCCGGACGTCTCCACCAAGCCCTGCAACACCGGCGACCCGGGCCAGCACTGGGTGGTCTTCGGCGAGCAGATCAGCCTGGCGTACATCTGATCCGCCGGACGGCCCGGCCCCCGCACGGCGACGGGTGCCGGGCCGCTCCCGTTCGACACGCCGTCAGAATGCGCCGTCGGAACGCGCCGTCAGAGCGGGCCGTCGTGCCGGGCGCTGGAGCGCCAGTCGGCGGTGCGGACCAGGGACTCCAGGTGGGCCAGCCGGAACGGGCCCAGGGCCGGGTCGGCCAGCAGGGCCGCCACCAGCGGCGGCCAGGCGCCGTCCGGGCCGAACGGGGCGGCGGGGGAGAGGGCCTGGGACGGGAAGCGCTCGCCGCTGGAGACGGCCACCGCCGGGGTGCGGTCCCCCTCGCGCACGCCGAGCAGGGTCCGCGCGTCCTCGCCGGGCTCGGGCCGGGCCGAGACCCGCACCTGCCCGTGGTGCGCCGCGACCAGGTACGTCACCAGGGACGGGTCCGCGCCGGGCGCGTGCCAGTGCCCGCCGGCCAGCAGCAGGAGCGCGCTGACCAGCTCGTGCCGGAAGTACGGGCGGGCCGAGACCCCGTTGTTCCAGGGCGCCTTGGATTTGGCGAGCAGCCCCTCGGGCGGGTCGCCGCCGCCGTCGCGCAGCTTCGCCTGGAACACCCGGTGGCACTTGCCGAGGTCGTGCAGCCGGGCGGCCAGCGCCACCGCCTCCCGCTGCGCCCCGGTCAGGCCGGGCAGCGCGGCGGTGAGCGCCCGGGCCTCCTCCTCGGTCTCCCGCAGGTGCTGGTCCAGGCCCACCCAGGCCGCGCACCCGGCGGTGGGCGGGGTGCGGCCGGCGAACAGCGGGGCCACCGGCACCCGGCTGTCCGGCCGCCAGCCCAGCCCCGGCAGGTGGCCGCCGCCGGCCGCGTCCAGGGTCAGCACCGCGCCGGCCCGTAGGTCCGCGGCTCCGGCGGGCCGCCACCGGCCGTCGGTGCGGTCCCGCACCCAGCACCCGCCGCCGCCCTCCGCGTCCCGCCCGCCCGCCAGCCGGGCCCGGACCTCGGCGAGCGGCGCCTCGCACTGCTCGGCCCGGCCGGGCTCCGGTTCGTCCTCCGCCGGCCGGCCCGCCGCGCCCCAGTCGCGCCAGGCCACGAAGACCGTCCGCTCCGGCAGCCCGCAGACCCAGGGGGCCGCGCTGGACGGCCCGGCCCCGCGCCCGGTGTCGAACAGCGCCGTCAGCACCGCCCGGTCCAGTCCGGGCACCCTCGCCCCGGGCGCCCCCGGTGCGGGCGGCAGCCGGTCCGGGACCGGGGCCCGGAACAGGTCGGCGGTGCCGACCGCCACCCCCTCGTGCGCCGCCAGCCACCGCTCCCCGTCGACGAAGGCCCCGGTCCTCTCCGGCGGCGGGCACCACAGCAGTTCGCCGCCCTCCGGGTGCTCGCCGTGCCGGTCGCAGCGCCCGGCCCGCTGGACGACGGCGCTCCACCGGTCGAGTTCGGTGAACACCGTGCGGCCGGACAGGTCGGACCCGGCGTCCAGCGCCCGGGTCGCGACCAGGAACCCGTGCGCGGGCAACTCCCGTACCAGGGACCGCCGTTCGGCGGAGCGCAGGTACGGGAGCAGCAGCACCGCGGGCTCGCCGGGGTGCGCGGCGCGCAGCGCGGCGTGCACCTCGCGGGCCCGGGCCGGGGAGTTCAGCACGGCGACGGTCCGGGTGCCGGGGCGGTGCGCCGCGCCCAGCGCCGCCACCAGGTCGGGGACGTACCGGTCCGGGGCCGGGTGCAGCCGCCGGACCAGGCGGGTGCCCGCGGGCGAGACCTCCGGCGCAGGCAGGGCCGCCCCGCCGATCGAGGACATCCGGGTGGTCCCGGTCGGCGCCGTCGTGCCCAGCGCGTCGCGCCACTCCTGCAGCCGCTCCCCGGTGGGCAGGCCGGGCCCCAGCAGGTGCGCCTCGTCGAACACCCAGTGCGCGTCGTTGTTGAGCAGCCCGAACGACACCGGCGCCATCGTCCGGGAGTCGGCGAAGCCGCGCATCAGCGCCC
The DNA here is from genome assembly GCF_042670125.1 of Kitasatospora sp. NPDC057198. Taxonomy (NCBI): domain Bacteria; kingdom Bacillati; phylum Actinomycetota; class Actinomycetes; order Kitasatosporales; family Streptomycetaceae; genus Kitasatospora; species Kitasatospora sp. NPDC057198. The sequence continues at coordinate 16,036 of NZ_JBHUWH010000079.1, forward strand.
GGCTCAGCAGCACGTCGTGGGTGCCGACCAGGACGGCCGTCCGCTCCGGCCGCCGTCGCCAGCCGCCGTCCTGCCCGTCCGGGCCGGTCAGCAGGTGCAGGTCCACCCGCTCGGCGAGGCCCAGCCGCGCCAGCCAGCCGCCGACCAGGTCGTGCGTCCAGTCCGCCAGGCTGCCCTGCGGCAGCACGTACACCAGCCGCCGCGCCGTCCCCTCCGGCGCGGACACCGTCCGCCGGTACAGCCACGCCAGCACCGCCGCCGCGGTCTTCCCGCCCCCCGACGGCACCCGTACCCACGGCGGCAGCCCGTCCGCCGCGAGCGCCCGCTGGTAGGCGTACGGCCGGTGGCCGGTCGCCGTGCGGAAGAACTCCTCGTACCCCTGCGCCATCCGCGTCCCCCTCCTCGCTCCGCTCGCGCGGACCACCGACTCTATGACCCGGCGCGGACGGGCGGGAGGCGAGCGGTCAGAGCGCGGCCGAGGCGGCCGACGGCGCCCGCCCGGAGCTCCGCAGGCAGCCTGCCGCGCCGCACCCATCCGGTTCGGTCCCGGCTCCGAAGACGACACGGGCGCCCGTCCCCGCCGCGTACCGCCCGGACACCGGAACGTTGACAGATCATCAGATCGCCATGTCGACAGAGCGAAGTTCCCCGCACCGAAAGCAGCACCATGACACTCGCCATCGTCCTGTTCACCCAGGACCTGCGCCTGCACGACAACCCCGCCCTGCACGCCGCCCGCGCCGGCGCCGACCAGGTGGTGCCGCTGTTCGTCAGCGATCCGGCCGTCACCGCCGCCGGCTTCGCCGCCCCCAACCGCACCGCGTTCCTGGCCGGCTGCCTGGCCGACCTCGACGCCAGCCTGCGCCGGGCCGGCGGGCGGCTGCTGGTGCGCGAGGGCGACACCGCCGAACAGGCCGCGAAGCTCGCCGCCGAGACCGGCGCGGCCGCCGTCCACGTCGCCGCCGGGGTCAGCGGGTACGCCCGGCGGCGCGAACAGCGCCTGCGCCGGGCCCTCGGCGACCGGCTCCGGGTGCACGAGGGCTCGCTCACCGCCGTCCCGCCCGGCGCCGTCCGACCCGCCGGACGCGACCACTACGCCGTCTTCACCCCCTACCAGCGGGCCTGGCAGCAGACCCCCCGGCGCACCCCGCTGCCCCCGCCCCGCACCCTGCGCACCCCCGAGGGCCTGCGCGGCGCCCCGCTGCCCGCCGCCACCCCCACCGCCCGCCGCCTTCCCGACCCCGGCGAGAGCGCCGCCCGCCGCGCCTGGCAGCACTGGCGCACCGAGCACTACGCCGACCTGCACGACGACCTCGCCGCCGACGGCACCTCCCACCTCTCCCCGTACCTGCACTTCGGCTGCCTGTCCGCCAACGAACTCGTCCACCTCGCCGAACGGCGCGGCGGCCACGGCGCCGAAGCCTTCGTCCGCCAACTGGTCTGGCGCGACTTCCACCACCAGGTCCTCGCCGCCCGCCCCGACAGCGCCCGCGCCGACTACCGCCCCCGGTACGACCAGTGGCGCGAGGCCCCGGAGGAGTACGCCGCCTGGTGCGCGGGCCGCACCGGCTTCCCGATCGTCGACGCCGGCATGCGGCAACTCGCCGAGACCGGCTGGATGCACAACCGGGCCCGGCTGCTCACCGCCAGCTTCCTCGCCAAGTCCCTCTACCTGGACTGGCGTTCGGGCGCTGCCCACTTCCTGCACCACCTGGTCGACGGCGACCTCGCCAACAACCAGCTCAACTGGCAGTGGGTCGCCGGGACGGGCACCGACACCCGCCCCAACCGCGTCCTCAACCCGCTCACCCAGGCCGACCGGTACGACCCCGACGGCGCCTACGTCCGCCGCTGGGTCCCCGAACTCGCCCACCTCCCCGGCCGCACGATCCACCGCCCCTGGCAGTCCGACCGCCGCCCCGCCGACTACCCCCCGCCCCTGATCGCCCCCGACACCACCGGCCACCGCCTGCGCGCCGCCCGCATCCCCCGGGGCCCGCTGCCGGGCGTCTGACGGCGGCCGACGGCGGCGGCGGGCGGCGCAGGGATCCGCGGGGTGGTCGGCCGGTGCTCACCCGGTTCCGCCGGAGGGGCCGGGGGCCGTCACGAACCGGTCGACCATGCCCAGCAGCGCGCGGACGGCGGCGCTGGGGCGCCGGGCCGCGGCCGTCGCGACCGAGAGGGTCCAGGCCAGGGGGTGGTCCGACACGCTCAGCGTCCTGAGGTCGGGATCGGCCGGCGCGGCGAAGTCGGGCAGCAGCACCACGCCGAAGCCGTGCCGCACGTACTGCGCGCCGGTGGTGATGTCGGTGACCTCCAGGGCGACCTGGCGCTCGAGGCCGGCCGCCGCGAACGCCCGGTCGGCCACGGTGCGGTTGCCGTACCCGGCCGGGAAGTCGATGAACGGTTCGGCCGCCAGCTCGGCCAGCGAGACCTCCCGCGCCCCGGCGAGCGGATGGTCGGCGCGGACGACCGCCACCAGGCGGACCGCGAGCAGGTCGCGGGCGGTGACGCCCGGCGGCGGCCCGCCGGGCAGCAGCAGGAAGGCGACGTCCAGGTCGCCGTCCTGGAGGGCCTTGGCCAGACCGACCGACCCGGTCGGCGACAGGCGCAGGCGGACCGCCACTCCGGGGTGCTCGGCGTGGAAGCGGCCGAGCAGCGCGGGGACGTCGACGGCCGCCACCGACAGCAGCGTCCCGAGGGTGAGGCTGCCCCGGAGCCCGCCGCGGACCTCGTCCACGGCGTCCCGGGCCGCCTGCGCCGCGTCGAGCGTCGCGCGGGCCCGCGGCAGCAGGGCCGCCCCGGCGTCCGTGAGCGCGACCCGCTGGGAGCTGCGTTCCAGCAGCCGGGCGCCGAGTTCGCGTTCCAGGACCCTGATCGCCGCCGAGACCGCGGACTGGACGACGTGCAGCCGTCGGGAGGCGCGGGTGAAGTTGAGCTCCTCGGCGACCGCGACGAAGTACTCCAGGTGGCGCAGTTCCATGGCGGCATTATCGCGGGAAGTGATGGTGGCGAGCACCAGCGATCGTTGGACGCGATCGAACGCCGGTAGCGACACTCGGTGCCATGCCGATCCAGACCCTCCGCCGTCCGCAGCGCCAGCCGCAACGCCGTCCGCAGCGCCGTTCGCAGCGCCGGCCGCGCAGCACCTCCGCACGCCTTCCGCACGGTCCGGGCTTCTGGCTGGTCGCGGCCGCCTTCCTGACCGCGATGGCCTTCTCCGCCGTCCCGACCCCGCTCTACGTCCTCTACCAGCGGCGCGACCACTTCTCGGCGCTCACGGTCTCGGTCGTCTTCGCGTCCTACGCGGTCGGCGTGGCCGTCAGCCTGTTCCTCGCCGGCCACCTCTCCGACCGGCTCGGCCGCCGCCGCGTCCTGGTACCGGCGCTGCTCCTGGAGGCCGCCGCCGCCCAGGTGTTCCTGTTCGCGCCGACGCTGGGCGGCTTGATCGCGGCGCGCCTGCTGACCGGCCTGGGCATCGGCGTGATCACCGCCACCGCCACCGCCCACCTGGGCGAACTCCACGCCGCCGCCCGGCCCGGCGCCCACCGGGCCCGCGCCGACCTGACCGCCACCGCGGCCAACCTCGGCGGGCTCGGCCTCGGACCGCTGGTCTCCGGCCTGCTCGCCCAGTACGTCGACTCGCCGCTGCGCACGCCCTACGTCGTCTTCACCGCGCTGCTGCTGGCCGGCGCGCTCGGGGTCGCGTTCGCGCCGGAAACCGTCGAACCGGCCCCGGGACGCACCCCCTACCGTCCGCAGCGGGTCTCGGTCCCCCGGGACGCCCGCCCCCGGTTCTTCGCCGCGGCGGCCGCCGCCTTCGCCGCCTTCGCGATCCTCGCCCTGTTCGCCTCACTGGCCCCGGGATTCGTCGCGGGCACGATGCACCACCCCTCCCGGGCCCTGGCCGGCCTGGTCGCGCTGATCGCCTTCGGCACGGCGGCCGTCGCGCAGGCACTGCTCGGCCGGGTCCGGGTCAGACGCCAGCTCCTGGTCGGAATGGTCCTGAGCACGGCGGGCCTGGTACCCACCAGCGCGGCCCTGTGGCTGCCGAACCTGCCGCTGTTCCTCGCCGGCGGCGCCGCGGCCGGCGCCGGAGCGGGCATCCTCCTCAAGGGAACGATCACCACCGTCGCCGAGCTCACCACCCCCGCCCGGCGCGGCGAGACCCTCGCGGGCCTCTTCCTCGGCGGCTACCTCGGAGTTGCCGTCCCGGTGCTCGGCCTCGGCGTCGCCACGCTCTACGTCTCCAGCCAGGTCGCCCTGCTGGGCTTCGCCGCAGCGATGCTCGCCCTGGTCATCGCGGCGGGACGCCCGCTCCTGGCGGACTGAGGCCGGGCCCGCCGAGCCGTCCGGGCGGCTGAGGGATCCGCGGAAACGGCGGACCGGCGCTGCCCGCGGGCGTATCGTTGCCGGTCGGCGAGCCCGCTCCCGCGCCGCGGGGATGGCCCCAAGTACGGCGCCCGGTTCCCTTTGCGCTTCGAGCGCTTCCCGCGCCGCGGGGATGGCCCTGCCGTCGGCCAGATGCTCAAAACCGGCCTGGCCCGCTTCCCGCGCCGCGGGGATGGCCCCGTCATCGGGATGACTCCGGCTTAGGTCATGCCCGGTGCCCCGCTGCTGCGGGGACGGCCCCTTCTTCGGGTTGTCGCCGAACCGGCACAGCGGCCCCTCCCGCGCGTGCGGGGCGTCTCACGGGCTCGGTGTCATCAGGACGAAGTCCGCGCCGGACGGGTCGGTGCAGACGGCCATCCGGCCGATGCCCGGGGCGGTTTCGGGGCCCATGACGACGAGGCCGCCGTGGGTGGCGGTGGTGGCGGCGGCCTCGTCGCAGTCGGGGACGGCGAAGACCGGGTGCCAGGAGGGGGTGCCGCGGGAGAGGGTGAGTTCGGCGGGGCCGACCTGGAGGACACCGCCGTGCATGCGTTCGGGGGGCTGGTCGGCGGGGGTGACGATGCTGTAGGTGCCGCTGCCGCCCGGCATGGGGGTGTCCTCGTGGTGCCAGCCGAAGACGGTCTCGTAGAAGGCGAGGGCGCCGGCCGCGTCGGTGGTGTAGAGCTCCGTCCAGCACAGGCCGCCGGGGCCGTCCACGGCGGCCAGGCCGCCCGCCCGTCCCGGGGTCCAGACCGCGAACTGCCCGCCCTGCGGGTCGGTGAACTGGGCGAACGAGGCCCAGTCGGCCTCGTCCCTGGGCTCGACCCGGACGCTGCCGCCCGCGCGCAGGACGGAGGCGGCGGTCTCGTGGACGTCCGGGGTGAAGAAGTAGACCATCCAGGCCGAGCGGGCGCCGCGTTCGGTGAGCGGGCCGATGCCGCCCGCCGTCCGGCCGGCGGCGGTGGCGAGCAGGAAGTCGTCCGCGCCCGGCGGCGGGGTGAACTCCCACCCCAGGACCGGGCCGTAGAACGCGGCGGCGGCCTGGACGTTCGGTGCGCCCAGGTCCAGCCAGCACGGCGAGCCGGGGACGAAATCGGTGGTGATCACGGCGTTTCTCCCTTCGCCGGAACGCTGTTCGGGCGGCTGCGGGGCGGGGCACTCCTTCCAAGCCTGTCACCGGTTCCGGCGGTACCGCCAACCGGAGTAAATCCTGTGCAGATCCTCGGGTTGGGCAGCGAATTCGACCGTCCAACGGTTCACAGCCGTGACATTTCGCGGAAATTACTCCTTCCAGCCGCTAAATCGTCACCTGGAACAGGGTTGCCGCCGGAGGAAACGGGCAGGGGCCGCATACCCCCAGCGACCCCAGAGAAAGGCAACAGAGTGGCACTGAGCGTGAGCTACGGGGAGCGATACGGCTGGACAGTGGTCCAGGTCGCCGGAGAAGTGGACATCAGCGGAGTCGCCGCCCTGCGCGAGCGGCTCCAACGACTGGTCACCGACGGCTGCCTGCGCATGGTGGTCGACATCAGCCGGGTCGACTTCTGCGACTCCACGGGCTTCGCCGTCCTGGTGGCCACCCGTCGCATGCTGGCCTCCCGCGACGGGCAGCTGCGGCTGGTCCTGCCCGGACCCGACGTCCACACCCGCAAGATCCTCCAGCTGTTCGGGATCGAGCGGATCTTCGACGTCCACGACTCCGTGGACGATGCCCTCGCCGACCTGCGCGAGGCCGTACTGACCGGGGAGGCCGACGCCGTCCCCCGCCCACGGGAAGGAACCCGCGCCACCACCGACTGAGCACGCGGCCGGGAGCGCAGGGGCGGGGGGCACCGCCGGGCGGACGGCGCCGTCAGCGGCGACGGCGTCCGTGCCGACGGCGTCAGCGCGGCGTCAGCGCGGCGTACCGAAGTCCTGCGTCCACCAAGGCCCACCGGTGCCCAGGTGGACGCCCACCCCCAGCTCGGTGAACTTGCAGTTCAGGATGTTCGCCCGGTGACCCGGGCTGTTCATCCAGCTGTCCATCACCGCGGCCGCGTCCCGCTGACCGCGCGCGATGTTCTCACCCCACCCGCTCCACGCGTACCCGACGGCGTCGATCCGCTGCTGCGGACCGGCGCCGTCCGGATTGGTGTGGTCGAAGAAGTTCCGCGCCGCCATGTCCTCGGAGTGCCCCAGCGCCGCCGCCGCGAGCTTCGCATTGGCCGCGACCGGTCCGCAACCCGCCTTCGCGCGCTCCGAGTTGACCAGGTCGAGCACCTGCTGCGCCAGGTCCGCGGAACGCTTCTGCGCCGAGGGGGAGGACGGGGACGACGGCGCGGCGGAGGACGGCGCGGGCGCGGGCGGCGCGCTCGACGGCGGGGCGGCCGGGACGGGCGGGGCGGAGGACGCCGGAGCGGGCGAGGGGGAGGCGGCGGGCGCAGCGGCGGACGAAGCGGCCGGGGCAGAAGGGGCGGACACCGCGGAAGCGCCCTCCGCCGGGCCCACCAGCACCGCCGCGGACGGCGGCGGCTGCTCGGCCGCGCCCACCGCGGGCGGCACGTCCGAACCGCCGACCACCACCAGCAGCCCGGCGACCACCGCCACCGCGGCCACCACCCCGCCGCCCAGCAC
>NZ_JBHUWH010000080.1:0-22977 GCF_042670125.1 Kitasatospora sp. NPDC057198
GCCTTGCGCGCCGCCGGTGCGGCGTGGGTAGATATCCCCGACCGGGCGACAGCCGCGCGGTCGGGCGCACACGCGGAAGGAGGCGGTCACCATGCGGGTCGAGCCACGACGACGCTCCCCGAGACTGCCCTTCCGTTGCTCCCCCCGCACCGCCTGAGCAGTCTCCGGCGCAGCGCCCGTCCGCTGCCCGCGGCCCCGCACACCGGGCCCGCGACCCCTTGAGCTTCCCCGCCGCCGCACCGGGCGAATTCGTGCGGCACCGTGAACCCACCCGACCCAGGAGGTCGAACCCCATGTCGTACACCGAGGTACCCGGCGTCCGCGTCCCGATCCGGATGTGGACCGACCCGGCCACCGTCGAGGGCCAGGCGATGCAGCAGCTGCGCAACATCAGCACGCTGCCCTGGCTGCACGGCCTCGCCGTGATGCCGGACGTCCATCTGGGCAAGGGCGCGACGGTCGGCTCCGTCATCGCGATGAAGGGCGCGGTCTGCCCGGCCGCGGTCGGTGTCGACATCGGCTGCGGGATGACGGCGGTGAAGTCCTCGCTCACCGCGAAGGACCTCCCCGACGACCTGTCGCACCTGCGCCAGCGGATCGAGCGGGCCATCCCGGTCGGCCGCGGCCTGCACAGCGACCCGGTCGACCCGGGCAAGCTGCACGGCCTGCGCACCGCCGGCTGGGACGACTTCTGGCGGCGCTTCGACGGCATCGCCCCCGACGTGCGCTGGCGGCGCGAGCGGGCCGCCCAGCAGATGGCCACGCTCGGCGGCGGCAACCACTTCATCGAGCTGTGCCTGGACGACGACGGCGCGGTCTGGCTGATGCTGCACTCCGGTTCGCGCAACATCGGCAAGGAGCTCGCCGAGCACCACATGTCGATCGCCCAGGCGCTCCCGCACAACCAGGGCCTGATCGACCGGGACCTGGCGGTCTTCATCTCGGACACCCCGCAGATGGCCGCCTACCGCTCCGACCTGTTCTGGGCGCAGGAGTACGCCAAGCACAACCGGGCGCTGATGATGGCCCTGTTCCAGGACGCGGTCCGCCGCGAACTGCCCAAGGCCAAGGCCGTGTTCGGCGAGATGATCTCCTGCCACCACAACTACGTGGCCGAGGAGCGCTACGACGGCGTCGACCTGCTGGTCACCCGCAAGGGCGCGATCCGGGCCGGCTCCGGCGAGTACGGCATCATTCCGGGCTCGATGGGCACCGGCTCGTACATCGTGAAGGGCCTGGGGAACGCGGCCTCGTTCAACTCGGCCTCGCACGGCGCGGGCCGGAAGATGAGCCGCAGCGCCGCCAAGAAGCGCTTCACCACGGAGGACCTGGTCGCGCAGACGGCGGGCGTCGAGTGCCGCAAGGACTCCGGCGTGGTCGACGAGATCCCCGGCGCCTACAAGTCGATCGAGAAGGTCATCGAGCAGCAGCGGGACTTGGTCGAGGTGGTCGCACACCTCAAGCAGGTGATCTGCGTGAAGGGCTGACGCCGGGTCAGCCGGGGGAGGAGTCGCGGGCCGGCGCGAAGATGTACCGGTCCAGCACCAGCGGGGTGTCCGCCAGGATCGCCGGATCGCCCTGCGGGTCCTCCAGGAACGCCATGCCGAGCATCCGCACGGCCACGGCCACGGCCAGGTTCGTCCGGCGGCGGGTCTCGGCCGTGTCGGCCAGCCCGAACGACTCCACCAGCACCTCGTGCACGCGCGCCACGATCTGCCGGTCCACCTCGGCCCCCTCGTCCGCCAGCGCGGGGACCTTCGCCACGTGGAACCACACGTGCCGGTAGCCGGGCAGCGTCCGGAACCGGTCCGCGTACGCCTCGACCACCCGGGCGAGGAACTGCTCGGACGACGCGCAGGCCGCCACCGCCGCCGGATCGGTGGCGGCGGCCAGCAGCCGCAGGTCGCCCTCCATCCAACTGCGCTCCAGCGTCTCGAGCACCGCCTCCTTGTCCGGGAAGAACCGGTACAGCGCCCCGACGGACATCCCGGCCTCGGCCGCGATCTGCTTGGTGCTGAGCTGGTCGTAGGGCACGGTGTCCAGCAGCCGGGCGGCGGTGGCCAGGATGCGGGCGAACTTCTCGCGGCTGCGCTGCTGCTGCGGCTCGCGGACCAGGGGGGACACGGCGGGCTCACTCTCCTCGTACGGTGCCGGGCGGGGCGGGGCCTTGACGCGACGGCAAAACATGAACGATATTTTCGTTCATGTTTTCGCGCGGCTTCCCCGTCCTCTGGGCGTCCGTCACCATATCCAGCCTCGGCAACGGCATGCGCTTCGTCGCCCTCCCGCTGCTCGCCGTCCGCCTCACCGACGACGCGCGGCTGATCGCCCTGGTCGCCCTGGCCGGCCAACTGCCCTCGGTGCTGCTCGCCCTCCCCGCCGGAGCCTGGGCCGACCGGATCGACCGCCGCCGCATCCTCTTCGGGGCCGACGCCGCCCGCACCCTCGTGACCGGCGCGCTCGCCGCCGCGGTCGCCACCGGGACGGCCCGGATCGGCTGGCTGGTCCTGGCCGCGCTGCTGCTCGGCACCGGCGAGGTCCTCTACGCCGCCGGCTGGTCCGGCATGGTCCCCACCCTCGTCCCGCCCGCGGAACGGGCTCGGGCCAACTCCCGGATACAGGCCGGCGCGCTGATCACCGACACCCTGATCGGCACCCCGCTCGGCGCGGTGCTGTTCGCGCTCGCCGCGGCGCTCCCGCTCGCCGTCGACACCCTCTCCTTCGCCGGCGCCGCCGCCCTCGTCCTGCTGCTGCACGGAGACTTCCGCCCCCGCCCGCCGGCGGACGCCACCGGGCCGGCCCCGCTGGGGCGGCAGGTCGCCGAAGCCCTGCGCTGGCTGCGCGGCCGCCCCGTCCTGTTCCGGCTCTGCCTGGCCGGCGGCGTCTCGGGCGCGGTCTCCTCCGGGCTGATCGCCGTCCTGGTCCTCTACACCGGCCGCGTCCAGCACCTCGGCCCCACCGGGTTCGCCCTGCTGGTCGCCGCCTTCGCCGTCGGCGGCCTGCTCGGCAGCGCCCTCACCCCGCGACTGCTGCACCGCTGGGGCGTCCGCACCACCATGGTCGGGGGAGTCCTCGGCTCGGCGGCCTGCGCACTGCTGGTGGCACTCGCCCCCGCCCCGGCGGTCGCGGCCCTCGGCGTCGCCCTCTACGGGCTCACCGAATTCGCCTGGGCGATCGGCGGGGTGACCCTCCGCCAGGCCCAGATCCCCTCCCACCTGCTGGGCCGGGTGGCCATGGCCTACCAGCTCGTCTTCAACGCCGCCGGCGCGGCGGGCGCCGCCCTCGCCGGCGTCCTCGCCCACCAGTGGGGCCCCCGCACCCCCTACCTCGCCGGCGCCGCCCTGCTCCTGACCGTCCCGCTGCTCCTCCCGGGCACCCGCCGCGAGGCGGCGGGGTGGGCGCTCGCAGGCCACTGAGCGGGGGGACGGCGGGACGCGCGCATACAGGGAACGGCGGGACGCGCACATACAGGGGCTCGGGGAACGGCGAGTCCGTGCTGCTGACGGCCGGAGCCCATCGGAGGTCGGGGCTGCTGCGTGTCTGTGACGGAACCGGAAGCCGATGCGCGCTCCGGCAGTGAACCGTCAGCAGACATGAGCTCGCCGTTCCCCGAGCCCCTGGTTTCGCCTCTCGCCGTTCTCTCCGGGCCTAGGCCGCGGGCAGTTCGTCCAGGCCCTCCTGGACGAGCTTGGCGACGCGGTCGAGCGCGGCGTCGGCGCCGTCCGCGTCGGCGGCCAGGACGACGGTGTCGCCGCCGGCCGCGCCGAGGGCGAGGAGGCCGAGCATGGAGCCGGCGTTGACCGGGGTGCCGCCCTCCTTGGCGATGGTCATCGGGACGCCGGTGGAGGTGACGGCCTTGACGAAGATGGAGGCGGGACGGGCGTGCAGGCCCTCGGCCCAACCGATGGTGACGCGGCGCTCAGCCATGAGAGGTGCCTTTCAGGTGGTGCAGGGTGGTGCAGGGTTGTCTAGACCAGTGTCGCACGCCGCCGCGCCGCGGGCCCGGTGGCGCGGGAGTGGTGGCAGGGCCAGCGTGCCGTGCCCGGCACGCCCGGCGCCATCAGGCTCGCCGACGACTACGCTGGCGGGCGTGGAGCACGAGCGCGCGCAGGCGGACAACGGGTACCCGCAGCACTGGGAGGCGGACGTCCTGCTGCGGGACGGCGGGACGGCCCGGATCCGGCCGATCACCGCGGACGACGCCGAGCGGCTGGTGGAGTTCTACGAGCAGGTCTCGGACCAGTCGAAGTACTTCCGCTTCTTCGCCCCGTACCCGCACCTGTCCGACAAGGACGTCCGCCGCTTCACGCAGCACGACTACGTGAACCGGGTCGGCCTGGCGCTGGTGGTCCGCGACCGGTTCGTCGCCACCGTCCGCTACGACCGCACCGACCGGGACGGGATGCCGTCCACCACCGGCACCGACGCCGAGGTCGCGTTCCTGGTGCAGGACGCGCACCAGGGCCGGGGCATCGCCTCCGCGCTGCTGGAGCACATCGCCGCGGTCGCGCAGGAGCGCGGCATCCGCCGGTTCACCGCCGAGGTGCTGCCGGAGAACCGGAAGATGGTCAAGGTCTTCACCGACGCCGGGTACACCCAGCGGCGCAGCTTCGCCGACGGCGTGGTGCACCTGGAGTTCGACCTGGAGCCGACCGCCGCCTCGCTCGCCGTGATGCGGGCCCGCGAGCACCGCGCCGAGGCCCGCTCGGTGCAGCGGCTGCTGACGCCCCGCTCGATCGCCGTGGTCGGCGTCTCGCGCAACCCGCAGTCGGTCGGCCGGGCACTGCTGCGCGACGTCCGCTCCGGCTTCGACGGCCCGGTGTACGCGGTGAACCGGGGCGCCGAGCCCGGCACCGTGCTGGAGGGCGTGCCGACGCACCGCTCGGTGCTGGACGTGCCCGGCCCGGTCGACCTCGCGGTGATCGCGGTGCCGGAGCCCTCCGTCCCCGGCGCGGTCGCCGAGTGCGGGGCGCACGGTGTGCAGGGCCTGGTGGTGGTGAGCGCCGGGTACGCGGAGACCGGGCCGGACGGGCGGGACAAGCAGCGCGCGCTGGTGCGGCAGGCTCGGGCCGCGGGCATGCGGGTGATCGGCCCGAACGCGTTCGGCCTGCTCAACACCGACCCCGGGCACCGGCTGAACGCCTCGCTGGCCCCCGTGCTGCCCGAGCGCGGCCCGTTCGGCGTGTTCTGCCAGTCCGGGGCGATCGGGGTCGCCCTGCTGGAGGCCGCGCACCGGCGCGGGACGGGCATCTCCTCGTTCGCCTCGGTCGGCAACCGCGCCGACGTCTCCGGCAACGACCTGCTGCAGTACTGGGAGGAGGACGACGCCACCGAGGTGGTGCTGCTCTACCTCGAATCCTTCGGCAACCCGCGCAAGTTCACCCGGATCGCCCGCCGACTGGCCGCCGCCAAGCCGGTGGTGGTGCTCAAGGGCGCCCGGCACACCGGCAGCCTGCCGCCCGGTCACGCCGTCCAGCCCGCCGCGACCCGGCTGCGCGACGCCACCGTGGACGCCCTGTTCCAGCAGGCCGGCGTGATCCGGGTGGACACCATCACCGAGCTCTTCGACACCGGGGAACTGCTCGCCGGGCAGCCGCTGCCGCAGGGCAACCGGATCGCCGTCGTCGGCAACTCCGACTCGCTCGGCCTGCTCACCTACGACACCTGCCTGAGCGCCGGACTGCGCCCCCGCACCCCCGTCGACCTGACCACCGGCGCGGGCGGCGAGAACTTCCGGATCGCCCTGGACACCGCGCTCACCGACCCCGGCACCGACGCCGTGATCGCCGTCGCCATCCCGCCGATCGGCGTGCACGGCCCCGAAGCGGCGCCCGAACTCGTCGAGGACGCCCCGGAGATCGCCCGAGCCCTGCTGGACGCCGCCGAACGCGGCCGGGAGCTCGGCAAGCCGCTGCTGCTCGCCCACCTCGCACTGCCCGCGCTGGTCGCCCGGCTGCGCGCCGGGGGAGTGCCCGCCTACCCGGCCCCCGAGCGCGCCGTGCACGCGCTGGCCGACGCCGTCCGCTACGCGAAGTGGCGCCGCCGCAGCGCCGAGGCCGAGGAGACCGCCCGCGTCCCCGAACTCGACGGCGTCGACGAGCACGCCGCCCGCGCCCTGGTCGAACGCGCCCTGACCAGCCGGGAGGCGGTCGCCGCCCGGCTGCAGGCCGGCGGCGCCCGGGTCACCCTGCCCGACGCCGAGGCCGCCGAACTGCTCGGCCACTACGGCATCCCGGTCAGCCCGACGATGCCCGCCCCCGACGAGGCGAGCGCCGTCAAGGCCGCCGACACCCTCGGCTACCCCGTCGCGCTGAAGGCCACCGCCGAGCACCTGCGGCACCGCCCCGACCTGGGCAGCGTCCGGCTCGACCTGACCGGCGAGGCCGAACTGCGCCGCGCCCACCGCGAACTCGACGCGCTGCTCGGCGGCGCCGCGCAGGCCGAACTGGTGGTGCAGCGGCTCGCCCCGCGCGGCGTGGACACCGTGATCGGCGCGGCCGTCGACCCGGCCGTCGGCACCATCCTGTCCTTCGGCCTCTCCGGCGCCCCCGCCGAACTGCTCGGCGACGTCGCCCACCGCCTCGTCCCGGCCACCGACCGGGACGTGGCCGAGCTGATCCGCGAAGTGCGGGCCGCCCCGCTGCTGTTCGGCTGGCGCGGCGCCGAGGCGGTGGACACCGACGCGCTGGAGGAGGTGCTGCTGCGGGTCTCCCGCCTCGTCGACGACCTGCCCGAGGTCGCCTCGGTCGACCTGGAGCCCGTCGTGGTCGCCCCGCACGGCCTGGCCGTGCTCGGCGCCCGGGTCCGGATCGCCCCGCTGCCGGTCCGCACCGATCTGGGGCCGCGCGCCATGAGCACGCTGTAACCTTGCGTGGTTGCCCGCTCGGCAGGACCGGGCGGCCCCCGGTGCGGTGAAGGCCGGGAGACCCGGCGCAGTGCCACCCGCCGCAGCGGCGGGACATGCCAGGATGGAGATATGGCGAAGACCGGTACCACCACGCAGGACCTGCGGTCCGCGATCGAGCGCAGCGGCTACTACCCGGCGCTGGTCTCCGAGGCGGTGGAGTCCGCGGTGGGCCCCGAACCGATCACCTCGTACCTGGTGCACCAGGAGACCACCTTCGACGCCAACGAGGTCCGTCGGCACGTCACCGTGCTGGTGCTCACCGCGTCCCGCTTCGTGGTCAGCCACACCGACGAGCAGAACGGCGACGCGGCCACCCCCGTCCCGTACGCCACCACCTCCACCGAGACGGTCCGCCTCGACCGGATCACCTCCGTCGTGGTCAGCCGGATGGTCGCCAACCCCGAGACGTACACCCCCGGCACCCCGCCGCGCGAGGTCGTCCTCACCATCGGCTGGGGCGCCGTGCAGCGCCTCGACCTGGAGCCGGCCGGCTGCTCCGACCCGAACTGCGACGCCGACCACGGCTACACCGGCTCCGCCACCGCCGACGACCTGTCGCTGCGGGTCAGCGAGGCCGGGGACGGTCCGGAGACGGTCGCCCAGGCGCTGGTGTTCGCCCGGGCGCTGTCCGAGGCGACCGTGGCCAACGGCTGACCCGCATGCACCACGAGGACCCCTACGACCTGCTCGACCCGGCCGACGCCCCCGCCCCGCGCTACGGCTGCGCCTCGCTCTCCGACCTGCTGCCCACCCTCGCGGCGGGCCTCGGCGTGCCCGGCTACCGCCCCGTGCTGCCGCTGGAGCCCGCCGACCGGGTCTGCGTGTTCCTGGTCGACGGCCTCGGCTGGGAGCTGATCCGGGCCAACCCGGACTGGGCGCCCTTCCTCAACTCGCTGACCGCCGGGCACTCCCCGATCACCGCCGGCTTCCCGTCCACCACCGCGACCTCGCTGGCCTCGGTCGGCACCGGCCTGCCGCCCGGACAGCACGGCCTGGCCGGCTACACGGTGATGATCCCCGACAGCGGGCGGCTGATGAACCAGCTGCGCTGGAACCCGCCGGTCGACCCGCACGCCTGGCAGCCCTACCCCACCGTCTTCGAGCGGGCGCACCAGGCCGGGGTGGCCACCGCCCAGGTGTCCTCGCCGCTGTTCTCCTCCACCCCGCTCACCCGGGTCGCGCTCTCCGGCGGCACCTTCCTCGGCCGCACCACCGGCGAGGAGCGCATCGACCGGGCCGCCGCCTGGCTGGCCGAGCACGATCGCGCCCTGGTCTACACGTACCTCAGCGAACTGGACGCCGCCGGGCACCGCTACGGCGTCGACTCCGGCGAGTGGCGGCTCACCCTCTCGGTGGTCGACCGCCTTGCCCGCCGCCTCGCCGAACAGCTCCCGCCGCGCTCCGCGCTGTACGTCACCGCCGACCACGGCATGATCGACATCGCCCCGGAGAACCGGATCGACTTCGACGAGGACTGGGAGCTCTCGGCCGGCGTCGCCCTGCTCGGCGGCGAGGGCCGCGCCCGCCACGTCTACGCCCACCCCGGCGCGGCGGGCGACGTGTACGCGGTGTGGAGCGAGGTGCTCGGCGAGCAGATGTGGGTCGCCACCCGCGAACAGGCCGTCGCCGCGGGCTGGTTCGGCCCCTCGGTGGACGAGCGGGTGCTGCCCCGGATCGGCGACGTGGTCGCCGCCGCCCGCGACGACATCGCGATCGTCGCCACCCGCAGCGAGCCCGGCGAGTCCCAGATGGTCGGCCTGCACGGCTCGATGACCCCCGTCGAACAACTCGTGCCCCTGCTCGAAGTCCGCGGCTGAGCCCGCCCGTTGACCCCCTCGCCCGAAAGGCTGCTGCCCACCCATGGCTGAACTGGTGTTCTTCTCGGGCACGATGGACTGCGGCAAGTCGACGCTCGCGCTCCAGATGGACCACAACCACGCCGCCCGCGGCCGCCAGGGCATCATCTTCACCCGCCACGACCGGGCCGGTGCCGCCACCATCTCCAGCCGGCTCGGCCTGCGCGCCGACGCCGTCGAGGTCGGCGACGAGTTCGAGTTCCAGGCGTACGTCGTCCACCTGCTCTCGGCCGGCGGCCGGGTCGACTACCTGATCTGCGACGAGGCACAGTTCTTCTCCGCCGCCCAGATCGACCAACTCGCCCGGATCGTCGACGAGTTGGGCATCGACGTGTTCACCTTCGGGATCACCACCGACTTCCGCACCAAGCTCTTCCCCGGCTCCCAGCGCCTGATCGAACTCGCCGACCGGGTCGAGGTCCTCCAGGTCGAGGCGCTCTGCTGGTGCGGCGCCCGCGCCACCCACAACGCCCGCACCGTCGGCGGCGTCATGGTCGTCGAGGGCGCCCAGGTCGTGGTCGGGGACGTCGCCGTCAACGAGGACGAGATCGGCTACGAGGTGCTCTGCCGCCGCCACCACCGCCGCCGCCTCACCGCCGCCACCTCCCGCGCCGCCGTCCTCTCCCCGGACGTCCTCCCGTTCGAGGGCTGAGCGCCCTCCGGGCGAGAACGCTCCGCCGGGTGACGCGATCCCCGACCCCGCCCCGGCGGCCGCCCCCGCACGCCACAATGGCGGCATGACCTCGCCCCTGATCACCGTCGCCGAACTCGCCGACGCCCTCGGCACCGACCGCGCACCCGTCCTGCTCGACGTCCGCTGGGCGCTCGGCGGCCCGCCCGGAGCCGAGGAGTACGCCAAGGGCCACCTGCCCGGCGCGCACTACCTCGACCTCGACCGCGAACTCGCCGACCCGCCCGGCCCGGCCGGCCGCCACCCGCTGCCCGACCCCGAGCGCCTCGCCACCGCCCTGCGCCGGGCCGGCGTCAGCGCCGAGCGCCCCGTCGTCGCCTACGACGCGGGCCCCGCGCTCTCCGCCGCCCGCGCCTGGTGGCTGCTGCGCTGGGCCGGCCACGGCGACGTCCGCGTCCTCGACGGCGGCCTCGCCGCCTGGACCGCCGCCGGGCAGCCGCTCAGCACCGAGACCCCGGCCCCCGGCGACGGCGACTTCAAGGTCGAACCCGGCCACCTGCCCACCGTCGACGCGAGCGGCGCCGCCGAACTCGCCCGCACCGGCCTGCTGCTCGACGCCCGGGCCGGCGAGCGCTACCGCGGCGAGACCGAACCGATCGACCCGCGGGCCGGCCACATCCCCGGCGCCGCCTCCGCCCCCACCACCGAGAACCTTGCCGCGGACGGCCGCTTCCTGCCCCCGGCGGCGCTCACCGAGCGGTTCGCCGCGCTGCACCTCACCGACCCGGCCCGCACCGCCGTCTACTGCGGCTCCGGCGTCACCGCCGCCCACCAGATCCTCGCCCTCACCCTGGCCGGCCACGACGGCGTCGCCCTCTACCCGGGCTCCTGGAGCGAGTGGTCCGCGAACCCGGCCAACCCCGTGGAGTAGGAAGGGCTCGGTCGAGAACGGCGGGAACTGTCGGCAGACGGGCATGCACAATCAGGGGCCCGGGGAACGGCGGGTCCGTGCTTCTGACGGTCGGAGCCCATCGAAGGTCCGTGCTGCTGCGTGCCGTAACAGGAACCAGAAGCCAATGGCACGCACCGGCAGTGCACCGCCAGCAGACCCGTGCTCGCCGTTCCCCGAGCCCCTGGCGGGGCTGGGGCTCTCCCGAGCCCCTGGTTACTCGGGCTTCTTGCGGCGCGACCCGAAGACGATCTCGTCCCAGCTCGGCACCGTCGCCCGCCGCCCCGGGCGGACGCCGTCCGCCTCGGCCTGGCGGTCGGTGGTGCCGACCAGGCGGTCCCGGTGCGGGGCGACCGAGCGCGGCATCAGGATGTCCGCGTACGCGGAGCCCGCGCCGACGCTCGCGGCGGGGGCGGCCTCCTCGATCTCCTCGGCCTCCTCGGCGACCGCGGTCTCCACGCTCGGACCGACCGGGGTCAGGTCGCCGCGGTAGGAGGGGACCACGTCCAGCAGGCTGGTGAGGGAGTCCCGTTCGGGGGCGGCCGCGGCCGCCGTCGCGGCGGTGGCCTCGCGGGCCTCGCGGACCTGCATGATCCGGTCCGCGGAGGGGCGCTCGATCATCGGGCGGGCCGGGCGCTCGTGCGGGAGCCGGGCGATCCGCGGGATGAACGGGAAGACCGAGTCCTCCTCGCGCTCGACGTTCTCGCCGATCAGCGCGCGGGCCTCGTCGTCGTTGGGCTGGACCAGCCGCCGCGGCGGGTCGTAGGACCAGCTGGCACGCCGGTGCTCGCCCTCGGCGCGGTACGCGAGGATGACCTCCCAGGTGCCGTCGTCGCGGCGCCAGGAGTCCCAGCGCTCGGTGTCCTTCTCGGCGCCGCGCAGCGCGAGGCGCTCGGCGACGGCCTCGCCGAGCTGCGGGCCGGTGGACTCGCCGTGCCGGCGGATCGCCGTCTTGCGGGCCCGCTCGGCCATGAAGGCGCGCTCGGCGAGCACCGGGCCCTCGAAGCGGCGGACGCGTTCCACCGAGATGCCGGCGGCCTGGGCGACCTCCTCAGCGGAGGCACCGGCTCGTATCCGCGCCTGGATGTCACGGGGGCGGAGGTGGCTCTCCACCTCGATCTCGATCTGGCCGAGCCGCGGGCGGTCACCCCGGACGGCGGCGCGCAGCCGCTCGTCGATCGGCAGGGTGTACTCCGTGCTGTCGGCAGCCTTGAGCACCAGCCGTGTGCCGTCGTTGCTGACGGCCACGACGCGCAGTTCGGGCACGGTTACCTCCCGGGTGGTGCCTGCCGACGTCACCTGCGTCGCTGCTCCCGTACTGAGTGTGGCCTGCCCGTTGGCGAGTGGCCACAACCTTGCAGAGTTACCCGGCGTGTCGGGCTTTCACCCGGGCGCGCCGCTGTGGCACGGTTGCCTGTTTGCCACGTCGACGGTCGACATCGCACCCGGGCGCCCGGTCCAGCCGTCTGACGATTCGTCGACAACGAGTCCGAAGGCTCAGGCTCCACGAACAGTACTCCATTCGTGGCATCCGGAGGGGCGGCTCGCCGCTCAAGTCTCCCGCGAATCACCGGAATCTCAAGAGCGGGCACCCCATTGACCCGCCGGCGATCAACGGACGGTGATCATCTTCACATATATCGACCGGGAAGAACCGGATTTTCGACCCTTGTGTCCTTCTTTGGGCAAGATGGAGAGACTTGTTCGAAATTCCGACACACCGACCGAGGGACAGGGATGCCGCAGCGGAGCCAGCAGTTCGCGCACGGACCGGCCGCGGCCGAGGAGCGGGTGGAGCGCAGACGGCTCGACCTGACGGCCACTCAGGTCGCCGCGAGCGCCCTGGCGGCGGTGGCAGGCGCCGTACTCGCCTCGGAACTCGGAGTGTACGGAACGATACTCGGCGCGGCCGTCGTCTCGGTGGGGGCGACCATCGGGAGCGCGCTCTTCCAGCACCTCTTCAAACGCACCGGGGAACAACTGCGCAACGCGGTGGAACGCGGCACCGAATCCACTCCGGCCGCACGCCCCGGGCCCGCCCCGGCGGGCGGAATCAGCCAGGACTGGAACGCGCCCCGGGTGCTGCGCGCGAAACGCCGCTGGACGTGGAAGTCGTACGCGGCGGTCTCCGCGCTGGTGTTCGTGCTCGCGATGGTTCCGATCCTTGCGGTGGAACTCGCGGCCGGGAAGCCGATGCACGACATCACCACCGGACAGGACGGCGGCGGCACCTCGTTCAACCCCTCGCGGCCGTCCGGCGACCGGCAGCCCGGGGACGGGGAGCGGGACGGCGCGCCGTCCGCCGGACCGTCCTCCGACGCGCCCCCGTCCTCGCCGTCCGCCGTCCCGTCGACGGCGCCGAGCGGTTCGGCCGAGCCGTCCGGGGCGGCGTCCGCACGGCCCTCGCCGAGCGGGACGGCGGGTTCCGCCGAGCCGTCCGCCCCGGCCCCGGCGCCGTCCGTCCCGGCCCCGGCGCCGTCCGTCCCGGCCCCGGAGCCGTCGGCCGCCGCCCCGAGCGCGCAGGACGGGCTGCCCGGGACGGCCGGGCCGACCGGCTGACGGGCTGACCGGGCCGGCGGGGGCGCTCAGGCGCCCAGCACCCGGCGCAGGTAGTCGTTGGCGAACCGGCGCTCCGGGTCGACCTTGTCGCGCAGCGCCGTGAAGTCGGCGAAGTGCGGGTAGACCGAGGCCAGGTACTCGGCGTCCCGGGTGTGCAGCTTGCCCCAGTGCGGGCGCCCCCGGTGGGCGGCCATCAGCTTCTCCACCTCGGTGAAGTAGGACAGTTCGCGGG
This sequence comes from Kitasatospora sp. NPDC057198, assembly GCF_042670125.1. Classification (NCBI taxonomy): domain Bacteria; kingdom Bacillati; phylum Actinomycetota; class Actinomycetes; order Kitasatosporales; family Streptomycetaceae; genus Kitasatospora; species Kitasatospora sp. NPDC057198. The sequence goes on from NZ_JBHUWH010000080.1 coordinate 13,135, forward strand.
TGCCCCGGTACAGGTGGACGGCGATGTACGCGGTGTCCCGCCCGTTCGCGGTGGACAGCCACAGGTCGTCCGCCGGGGCCACCCGCACCTCCACCGGGAAGCTGATCCGCCAGTCCGAGCGCTCCACCATCGCCTTCAGCTCGCGCAGCACCTCGGTCGCCGCCTCGCGCGGCACCGCGTACTCCATCTCTATGAAGCGCACCTTGCGCGGGCTGGTGTACACCTTGTACGCCTCGTCCGTGAACCGGCGCTCCGACCAGGCCCGGCTGGCGATCTTGGCGATCGTCGGGATCGCGCCGGGGAAGCCGCGGCCCACCCGGCAGGCGCCCTCCCACACCGTGTTCGACACGAAGTCGTCGTCCAGCCACGCCTTGAACCTCGGCAGCGGCTCGGCCGGGCCCTGGCTGCGGTTGTTCCGCTTGGTCGAGCAGCGGTCGGTGTGCGGGAACCAGTAGAACTCGAAGTGCTCGTTGACGGCCGTCAGGTCGTCGAAGGAGTGCAGTACCTCGTCGAAGCCCATCGGCTTCTCGTGCGCGCTCAGCAGGAACATCGGCTCCACCGCGAAGGTCAGCGCGCTCACCACGCCCAGCGCGCCCAGGCCCAGCCGGGCGCCCTGGAACAGCTCCGGGTCCTCGGTGGCCGAGCAGGTCCGCACCGAGCCGTCGGCGAGGACGATCTCGACCTCCCGGATCTGCGCCGCGAGCGAGCCGGAGTCCCGGCCGGTGCCGTGGGTGCCGGTGCTGGTCGCGCCCGCGACGGTCTGCACCTCGATGTCGCCCATGTTCGTCAGCGAGAGGCCGGCGGCCGCGAGCAGCCGGTTCAGCCGGTGCAGCGGCAGGCCCGACTCGACGGTGACCGTTCCGGCGGCGCGGTCGATCGAGCGGACGGCGGTCAGGTTGTCCGGGCGCACCAGCACGGCGTCCCCGGCCGCCGCGATCGCCGTGAACGAGTGCCCCGACCCGACCGCCTTCACCGGCAGCCCGGCCTGCCCGGCGGCGACCACCGCCGCCGAGAGCTCCTCCACCGAGCCCGGCGCCACCACCCGCGCGGGCCGCGCGCTCTGGTTCCCCGCCCAGTTCCGCCAGACCTCGGTCATCTCCAGAGCCTCCCGCTCGCGCGTGTCCTACCTTCCGGTTCTACCGGTGGGTACGGGGAGCGTAGTCACAACGAACGCGCAGGTCTACGGCTACGAGAGCCCCTTCAGGGGCTCGGGGAACGGCGAGGCCCAGTCTGCTGGCGGTTCACTGCCGGAGCGCGCATTTGCTTCTGGTTCTGTCACAGACACGCAGCAGCCCCGACCTTCGATGGGCTCCGGCCGTCAGCAGCACGGACCCGCCGTTCCCCGGGCCCCTGATTTTGCCTCCCGCCGTTCTCGACCGAGCCCCTGATTTCGCCTCCCGCCGTTCTCACCGAGCCACGGCCGGTGCCGCAGGCGTCCGTACGGCCGCGAGCTGTGCGCGCAGGCGGGGGCGGCCCGCGTAGGCGGCTGTCGCGGCGAGGAGGGCGGCCGCGAGCGGGACCCAGTAGCCGTTCGCGCTGCCGGCGGCGTCGACGACGATGCCGGCGGCGGAGGAGCCGGCGGCGACGCCGAGGGCGAGGCCGGTGGTGGTCCAGGTCATGCCCTCGGTGAGCTGCGCGGCGGGGACGAGCCGTTCGACCAGGGCCATGGCGGTGATCAGGGTGGGGGAGATGGCCAGGCCGGAGAGGAACAGCGCGGCGCCGACGCCGAACAGGGCCGCGGTGCCGTGCAGCAGCTGCGCGGCCACCACCAGCGGGGCCATCCCGAGGGCCATCACGCCGACGCCGGCCAGGAAGCGGCGGTCCATCGTTCCGGTGAACTTGAGCGCGCCGAACACCGCCCCGGCCAGGCAGGAGCCGAGGGCGTACACGGCCAGGACGTAGCCGGAGGCGGCGGGGTGCCCCTGGGCCTTGGCGAAGGCGACGGTGACCACCTCGACGGAGCCGAAGACCACGCCGATCGCGCCGAGCGTCAGGATCAGGGTCTGGACGCCCTTGTCGCGGACGACGGAGCCGCCGGCCCGGTGCTCGACGGGGTGGGCGGGTGGCTCGGTGCGGCGCTGGGCGGTGAACAGCAGGACGCCGACGACCAGGAAGACCCCGGCGAGCAGCAGGCCGGACTCGGGGAAGAGCGAGGTGGCCAGGGTGGCGGCCAGGATCGGGCCGATGATGAAGCAGATCTCGTCCGCGACGGCCTCGAAGGAGTACGCGGTGTGCAGCTTGGGCGGCTCGTCCCGGTAGAGGTGGGCCCAGCGGGCGCGGACCATCGAGCCGGTGCTCGGCATCGTGCCCATGCCGGCGGCGAAGACGAACAGCGTCCAGTCGGGCAGGCCGTAGTGGGCGCCGAGCAGCAGGCCGGCGGCGGAGAGCACGGTGACGGCGGTGGCCGGGAGGGCGATCCGGCGCTGTCCGTACCGGTCGACCAGGCGGGAGGTCCGGGGGCCGAGGACCGCGGCGGAGACGGCGAGGAAGGCGGAGAGCAGCCCGCCGAGCCAGAAGGAGTCCTTGATCTCGCCGAGCATCGTGACGATGCCGATCCCGGTCATCGAGATCGGCAGGCGGGCGATCAGCCCGGTGAAGGAGAAGGCCAGGGAGCCGGGGGCGGCGAATATCTGGCGGTAGCTGGACAGCACGGGGGGTGGCTCCGTCGGGGGTCGGATGGGGTCTGAACGGGTGGGGGATGCAACCACCGGTAATGCGCGACCGTAGTGCACACAGCTTACGAAGCCGGGCCGATCGTCCGCATCCGGGTTGTTCGCGGACATCCCGGACACCGCGCGCCGCCGGAACCGGCCGCCCGTGCGCCGGACGGCCCGTTCCGGGTGGCAGGATCGGGAGCATGTCCGACACGCGCACCCCGAGCCCGACCGACCCCGCGCCCTACGACGCGCTGCTGCTGCTGTCCTTCGGCGGGCCGGAGGGCCCCGAGGACGTGGTGCCCTTCCTGGAGAACGTCACCCGGGGGCGGGGCATCCCGAAGGAGCGGCTGACCGAGGTCGGCAAGCACTACTTCCTGTTCGGCGGGATCAGCCCGATCAACGGGCAGAACCGCGAACTGCTGGCCGCGCTGCGCAAGGACTTCGCCGACGCGGGCCTGGACCTGCCGGTGTACTGGGGCAACCGGAACTGGGCCCCGTACCTGGTGGACGCCCTCCGGGAGATCGCCGACGCCGGGCACCGCCGGGTGCTGGTGCTGGCCACCAGCGCCTACGCCGGGTACTCGGGCTGCCGGCAGTACCGGGAGAACCTGGCCGACGCGCTGGCGCAGCTGGCCGCCGAGGGCCGCCCGGAGCTGACCGTCGACAAGCTGCGGCACTTCTACAACCACCCCGGCTTCGTCGAGCCGATGATCGACGCCACCCTGGCCGCGCTCGCCGCGCTGCCCAAGGAGGTGCGAGGCGGCGCCCGGCTGGCGTTCACCACGCACTCGATCCCGACCGCGATGGCCGAGACCTCCGGCGCCCCCGACGACCCGGCCCGCGGCACCCCCGGCGGCGCCTACGTCGCCCAGCACCTGGAGGTGGCCCGGCTGATCGCCGACGCGGTGGCCGCGCGCACCGGCGTCGCCGGCCGGCCCTGGGAGCTGGTCTACCAGAGCCGCTCCGGCGCCCCGCACGTCCCGTGGCTGGAGCCGGACGTCTGCGACCACCTGGCGGCGCAGCACGCGGACGGCGCCGCGGCCGTGGTGATGGTGCCGATCGGCTTCGTCTCCGACCACATGGAGGTCAAGTACGACCTGGACACCGAGGCGGTGGCCAGGGCCGCCGAGCTCGGCCTGCCGGTCGCCCGGGCCGCCACCGTCGGCGCCGACCCGCGGTTCGCCGCCGCCGTCCGGGACCTGGTGCTGGAGCGGGCCGCCGCGCAGCGCGGCGAGCCGGTCACCCGGTGCGCCCTGGGCGCCCTCGGCCCCAGCCACGACCTGTGCGCCGCCGCCTGCTGCCCCAACCCGCGGGCCCCGCGCCCCGCCGCCGCCCAAGAAGCCTGACCCCCCGAGAACACGAGGACCCCGTGACCGACGACCTGCTGCAGGAACTCCTCGCCACCGCCGTCGAGGCCGCCACCAGGGCCGGTGAACTGCTGCGCGACGGCCGGCCCGCGGACCTCGGGGTGGCCGCCACCAAGAGCAGCCCGGTGGACGTGGTGACCGAGATGGACCTGGCCTCCGAGAAGCTGGTGCTGGAACTGATCTCGGCCCGCCGCCCGGACGACGGCTACCTCGGCGAGGAGGGCGCCGACCGCCCCGGCACCAGCGGGGTGCGCTGGGTGGTCGACCCGCTCGACGGCACCGTCAACTACCTGTACGGGCTGCCCTCCTGGGCGGTCAGCGTGGCCGCCGAGCTGGACGGCGAGGCGGTCGCGGGCGTGGTCTTCGTGCCCGCCCGGGGCGAGCTGTTCCGGGCCGTGCGCGGCGGCGGCGCGTACCTGGACGACCGCCCGCTCGCCGTCCGCCCGGCCCCGGACTGGGGGCGGGCGCTGGTGGCCACCGGCTTCGGCTACCTGCGCGAGCGGCGGGTGCACCAGGCCGAGGTGCTGCACGCGCTGATGGGCGAGGTGCGCGACGTGCGGCGCGGCGGCGCGGCCGCCGTCGACCTGTGCGACCTGGCGGCCGGCCGGTTCGACGGCTACTACGAGCGCGGCCTGGCCCCCTGGGACCGCGCCGCCGGCCTGCTGATCGCCGCGGAGGCCGGCGCGCTCACCGGCTCCCGGCCCGGCCTGCCCGCGGACGGCGAGCTGACGGTCGCCGCCCCGCCCGGCGTGTTCGAACCGCTGCAGGCCCGGCTGGAGGAGCTCGGCGCCTGGCACGACTGACCGGGCGCGGACAGCGGGAGGCCCCGGCCGGGGGGAACCGGGGCCGGGGCCTCTCGAGGTGGGTCGTTCGGGACGGGGAGCGGTCAGGCGGCGGAGCGGTGCGTGCCGAGGACCGGGTCCACGCCGTGTTCGGTGGCGAGGCGCTGGAGGTCCTCCAGCTCGGACTGCTCGACCTCGGCCAGGAACTCGTCCCCGGACTCGATCGCGCGGTGCAGATCCTGCTCGGCGTTCTTGATCCGCTGAAGGATTCCGGCGGTGAAGGCGTCCATACGGGCCCCCTTTGCTGTGTCGACGGGCACGGTCCGAGCGACCCCCCGGCACGGGACCCGACAAACCCCGGCGGGCACCTCGGACCGGATGCAGGTTCCGGTCGGGCGCTCGTGCGGCGTGGGAGCCGCGACCCGGTGGCTTTCCGTCCCAGGCCGGTGCGGATGGGGCACTCGGCGGGTGGTGGTGGCCGCGACGCGTCGGCAGACGGCATCACGGTGTGCACGTGTCCTCCCCACCCCCGGGGCATGGAAACCTCCAACTCCCGGAAAAGTTGCCCGAGTCACAGTCCAAACGGAGAGCGGGCCCTCCGTTTTCGCGGACGGCGCACCGGACTTACGACTGCTTTACCGCGCGACCAGGCAGGATGGAGGCACCGTCGGATCCGCCTGCCCGGATCCGCGCCCGGCACCCCACGGCCCGCACGGGCGGTCACACGGCCAGGGCCGCTCCAGCAGAAGGGACAACCACCGTGCGGGTACTCGTCGTCGAGGACGAGCAGCTGCTCGCCGAGGCCGTCGCCACCGGCCTGCGCCGGGAGGCCATGGCGGTCGACGTCGTCTACGACGGGGAGGCCGCCCTGCAGCGGATCGCCGTGAACGACTACGACGTGGTGGTGCTCGACCGGGACCTCCCGCTGGTCCACGGCGACGACGTCTGCCGCCGGGTGGTCGAGCAGGGCCTCGCCACCCGGGTGATCATGCTGACCGCCTCCGGCGACATCAGCGACCGGGTCGAGGGCCTGGAGATCGGCGCCGACGACTACCTCCCCAAGCCGTTCGCCTTCAGCGAACTCGTCGCCCGGGTCCGCGCCCTGGGCCGCCGCGCCACCGTCCCGCTGCCCCCCGTGCTGGAGCGCGCCGGGATCAGCCTGGACCCCGGCCGCCGCGAGGTCATCCGGGACGGCAAGCCCGTCCAGCTCGCCCCCAAGGAGTTCGCCGTCCTGGAGGTCCTGATGCGGGCCGGCGGCGCCGTGGTCTCCGCCGAGCAGCTGCTGGAGAAGGCGTGGGACGAGCACACCGACCCGTTCACCAACGTCGTCCGGGTCACCGTGATGACCCTGCGTCGCAAGCTCGGGGACCCGCCGGTGATCGTCACCGTGCCCGGCTCCGGCTACCGGGTGTGACCCGCACCCCCGAAACACCCGCCAGCTGAGAGGACTTCCGGCCATGACCACCCCGCCACTCCCCGGCGGGGCCCCCGGCACGCCCGCCCAGGGCCCGGACCAGGTGCCCCCGCGACCGACGCACCCCCCGCGCCGCTCCGACCGCGACCGCGCCGACGACACGTACCACCCCGGCGACGGCCTGTTCGCCTGGCTGTCGCTGCGCCCCACCATCCGGATCCGGCTCACCCTGCTCTACGGCGGGATGTTCCTGATGGCGGGCGTGGTCCTGCTGCTGCTGATGTACTACTTCGTCCGCTCCGCCTTCGACCAGGCCCAGCTGCCCCACCTCACCCTGGGCCGCAACGTGGCGATCACCGTCAACGGCGAGACGATCAGCGACCAGAACTCGCTGGACCAGGCGATGAACGCCCTCCAGGAGGGCAACAGCAACCAGGCCCTGTCCACCCTGCTGCGCCGCGCCCTGACCGCGCTGGTCTTCCTGGCCGTGATCGCCTTCGCGGTCGGCTACGCGATGGCCGGCCGGGTGCTGCACCCGCTCGGCCGGATCACCCGCACCGCCCGCGAGGTGGCCGGCAGCGACCTGCACCGCCGGATCGACCTGGACGGCCCGGACGACGAGCTCAAGGAGCTCGCCGACACCTTCGACGAGATGCTGGAGCGGCTGGACCGCGCCTTCGACTCGCAGCGCCGCTTCGTCGCCAACGCCTCGCACGAGCTGCGCACCCCGCTGGCGATCAACCGGACCCTGCTGGAGGTCCAGCTGGCCGACCCGGAGGTCTCGCCCGACCTGCAGCAGCTCGGCAAGACCCTGCTGGCCACCAACGAGCGCAGCGAGCAGCTGGTCGAGGGCCTGCTGCTGCTGGCCCGCAGCGAGAACGAGCTCACCGAGCGCCGCCCGGTCGACCTCGCCGAGGTCGCCCAGCGCGCCATGGAGCAGACCCGGACCGAGGCGTCCAACCGCGAGGTCGAGCTGCGCGCCGAGCTCGCCCCCGCCCCCGCGCACGGCAACGGCGTGCTGCTGGAGCGGATCGCGCTCAACCTGCTGCAGAACGGCGCCCGCTACAACAGCCCCGGCGGCTGGGTGGAGATCACCACCTCGGCGGTCCGCGGCGGTGGCGGCGAGCTGGTGGTGAGCAACACCGGCCCGGTCGTCCCCGGCTACGAGCTGGAGCACATCTTCGAGCCGTTCCGGCGGCTCAAGGGCACCGACCGCACCCGCAGCGACAAGGGCGTCGGGCTCGGCCTGTCCATCGTCCGCTCCGTGGTGCGCGCCCACGGAGGCACCATCGAGGCCACTGCCCGCCCCGGAGGCGGCCTGCGGGTGCGGGTCCGCATCCCGTAGCCGCCGGCCCGCCCCCGGCCCGCCGGTGCCCCGTCCGGGCGCCCCTGCCCCGCGGGACTCCCCCCGGCCGCCCCTGCCCAGCCGTGTCGGAACGACATAAGCGCTGGACAGGGGCGGCTTGTCTTTTGCGGCCGCGACAACTTACGGTGTCGTAACCTACGCATCCGTAGGTCAGCCTGTCCCCTCCGCCTTGGAGCAACCGCCGTGACCATCGCCCCCGTGCAGCGAACCGCCACGACCGCCTGGACCGACGCCAGGCTGATCCTCGCGCTCGAAGAGGTCGTGGAGACCGAGCTGAACCGCCACCTCAAGGTGGCCAAGGAGTGGATGCCGCACGAGTACGTGCCGTGGAGCCAGGGGCGGGACTTCGACGGGGTGCTCGGCGGCGAGGCGTGGTCGCTGGAGCAGTCCAAGGTCACCCCGCTGGGCCGGATCTCCCTGGTGGTCAACCTGCTCACCGAGGACAACCTCCCGAGCTACCACCACGAGATCGCCAGCATGTTCGGCCGCGAGGGCGCCTGGGGCGCCTGGGTGCACCGCTGGACCGCCGAGGAGGGCCGGCACGGGATAGCGATCCGCGACTACCTGCTGGCCACCCGCGCCGTCGACCCGGTCGAGCTGGAGCGGGCCCGGATGGCGCACATGTCCGAGGGCTTCGAGTCCGACAACGCGCACAGCATGCTGCAGTCCGTCGCCTACGTCGCCTTCCAGGAGCTGGCCACCCGGATCGCCCACCGCAACACCGGCCACCACTCCGGCGACCCGCTCTGCGACCAGCTGCTGGCCAAGATCGCCAACGACGAGAACCTGCACATGGTCTTCTACCGGAACCTGCTCAAGGCCGCCCTGGAACTCGCCCCCGACGAGGCCATGCGCGCCATCGCCGACGTGGTGATCAACTTCCGGATGCCCGGCCACGGCATGCCCGGCTTCGAGCGCTCCGCCGCCCAGATCGCCATCGGCGGCATCTACAACCTGCGGATCCACCACGACGACGTGCTGCAGCCCGTGCTGCGCCACCTGAAGGTCATGGAGGTCACCGGCCTCGGCCCGGTCGGCCGGCACGCCCAGGAGGAGCTGGGGGCCTTCCTGGCCGGTCTGGACGCCCAGGCGACCCGCTTCGACGAGCGCCAGGCCGCGCTGCTGGCCCGCCGCGCCGCCGCGGCCGCCGCCCGGGGCTGACCCCGGGCCCCGGGTGCCTCCGCGCCCCGGCGTTCCGGTGCCCCGGTGTCCCTCGTTCCGGACCCCGCGCCCCGGCTGCCCGACCGGCGGCCGGGGCGCTCGGACGTACCGGTGGGTACGCGGACAATTCGACGGCGCGGGCCCGCACCGAAAGGCCCGCTTTGGCGGCAAAAGCCCGCTGTCGCGCCCGATGTGACGAAACTCACACCTGTCCGGAAGGCTCCCCCGGATCCCTCGATGGGGTGATCACTCGTTCGGGCGAGGTCGTCGCTTTCGGTGATCGCCGGGTTTCGCCACCGGCACCCCGGCGGATCGCCAAGAGCCCTCCGCTGCCGCCGAGTTGCCGCCCCCGGTGCTCCCGGACGGACACGCACCGTGATGATCGACAAGTTCCGGTTCGAACCGCTTCACCCGTACGGTGGATGGTGTTCGGACCCTGTTCGATCATCCCAATGGGCCCCTGTCCGGATGTCGATTGAGTAACGGGGCTTGAAGTAAGGCACAATCTCGGCCTCGGGTCGGGCACAAGACCGACCCCCCAGGCGTTACGTGCGCTGGAGATACCCGCACACACCCAAAGGGGGAGAGCGAAAACTATGGCAACGGACTACGACACCCCACGCAAGACCGATGACGACCTCAACGAGGACAGCATCGAAGAACTGAAGGCCCGTCGTAACGAGAAGGCGTCCAGCTCCGTCGACGTCGACGAGTACGACGCCAACGAGGGACTGGAGCTTCCGGGCGCCGATCTCTCGAACGAGGAGCTCTCGGTTCGGGTGCTGCCCCGGCAGGCCGACGAGTTCACCTGCATGAGCTGCTTCCTGGTGCACCACCGGAGCCAGCTCTACAGCGAGAAGAACGGCCAGCCGATCTGCCGGGACTGCGGCGCCTGAAAACGGAGCGGCACTGGCCCGGGCGGGCGACACCCCTCCGCCGGCCCGGTACGCCGCCCCGTCCGGCCCTGAGCAGCGGGACCGGAGGCAGAAGCAGCGACCGTCCCGAGCGGTCGCACCCGGTGGAGCGCGAGCCGCGCGCCTGCCCCCGCAGGGCTCGCAGACAGACCGAAAGGGACGGCCCCACCTCCGGGTGGGAC
>NZ_JBHUWH010000081.1:0-22939 GCF_042670125.1 Kitasatospora sp. NPDC057198
GGGGCAGGTCGTCCGGTTCGAGGAGATCACCCGCTGCCCGCTGGAGGTGCAGGACTGCCTGCTCTCGCTGCTGTCCGAACGGGTGCTGGCGGTACCGGAGTTGGACGGCCCGGACGGCATGGTGTTCGCCGCCCCGGGGTTCAACGTGATCGCCACCGCGAACACCCGGGACCGGGGCGTCAACGAGATGAGCGCCGCGCTCAAGCGCCGGTTCAACTTCGAGACGGTGTTCCCGATCGCCGACTTCGACACCGAAGTCGCCCTGGTGGAGGCCGAGTCGGCGGCGCTGCTGCGCTGCTCGGGCGTCGGGCCGGCCCCGGACCGGGACCTGCTGGAGGTGCTGGTGGCGACCTTCCGCGAACTGCGCGCGCCGGACGGCGGGAAGGGCGCGTCCTCGGCGGTGCTGAGCACGGCGGAGGCGGTGTCGGTGGCGCACGCGGTGGGGGTGCGCGGCTGGTTCCTGCGCCAGGAGCCGGGCAGCGCCGCCGACCTGGTGACCTGCCTGGCCGGCACGGCGGCCAAGGACAGCCCGGACGACCTGGCCCGGCTGCGCCGCTTCCTGGAGCAGCAGGCGGGCCGCCGCAAGGGCGGCCGCTGGAGCGAACTGTACGACGCCCGGCACCTGTTGGCCGACTGATGGCACCGACCACGGCGCGCCCGGAGGCGGTGTTCCTGGGCGTGCGGCACCACTCGCCGGCCTGCGCGGCCCTGGTGGCGCGCACCATCGGGGAGTTGCGGCCCGCGCACGTGCTGGTCGAGGGCCCGGCCGATCTGAACCCGCGGCTGGACGAACTGCTGCTGGGCCACGAACTGCCGGTCGCGGTGTTCAGCCACTACCGGGACGAGGAGCGGACGGCCACCTCCTGGGCGCCGCTGTGCGCGTACTCGCCGGAGTGGGTGGCGCTGACCGAGGGCCGGGCGGCGGGCGCGCAGGTGCGCTTCGTCGACCTCCCGGCCTGGCACTCGGCGTTCACCGACCGGGCCCGCCCGCTGGCGAACCGGTTCGCCGACGCCGAGGCCCGGTACGCGCAGGCCACCGAACGGCTGTGCGCGGCGTTCGGGACGGACTCGCCGGACACCCTGTGGGACGGCCTGGTCGAACTCCCGGACCAGGCGGGCCTGGCCGAACGGCTGGACGCCTACTTCGAGTTGGTGCGCGGCGACGCGGCCGCCGACGACGGCGACGCGGCCCGCGAGGCGTACATGGCGCGCTGGGTGCGGGCCGCGCTGGAGCAGGGGGACGGGCCGGTGCTGGTGGTCACCGGCGGCTTCCACACGCCCGCGCTGCGGGCACTGGCCGCGTCCGGAGCCACCGAGCCCGACTGGCCCACGGTACCGAGCCCGCCGGTCGGCGCGGTCGGCGGGAGCCACCTGGTGCCGTACTCCTTCCGGCAGTTGGACGCGTTCGGCGGCTACCAGTCCGGCATGCCCTCCCCCGGCTACTACCAACTCCTGTGGGAGCGCGGCCCGCAGGGCGCGGCGGACGGCCTGACCGAGGAGGCGGTGCGGCGGCTGCGGGCGGCGAAGGCCCGGGTGTCGACGGCCGACCTGATCGCGGCCCGCACCCTGGCCGACGGCCTGGCGGCGATGCGCGGGCACCGGACGCGCTCGCGCGCCGACGTACTGGACGGCCTGGTCTCCGGGCTGGTCGGCGAGGCCCTCGACCAGCCGCTGCCCTGGCAGGGACGCGGACGCCCGACCGCGGGCACCGACCCGCTGGTGCGGGTGCTGGTCGAGGCCGGCACCGGCGACCGGCTCGGCCGACTGCACCCGGACACGCCCGCACCGCCACTGGTGCACGACGTGGCGGCCGAACAGGAGCTCTGCGGCGTCGAGACGGGCTCCCCGGCGAAGGCCGACCTGACCGACCCGGAGGGCCTGCGGCGCAGCCGCTTCCTGCACCGGCTGCGGGTCCTGGGCGTCCCCGGGCACATCCGGGAGAGCGGGCCGACCGGCGGCGGCGACCCGGTCTTCACCGAACTCTGGGCACCGGCCCCGAACGGCTGGCAGCGGCGGCGCGACGCCGCACTGATCGAGGCGGGCGCGTACGGGGCACGGCTGTCCGACGCGGCGGCCGTGGTGCTGGCCGAACGGGCCCGGGACGCGGGCACCGACCCGGCGGCCCTGGCCGGACTGCTGTTCGACGCCGTACTGTGCGGGGTCGGCACGCTGGCCGGCGAACTCCTCGACACACTCGCCGAACGGGTCGGCCGCGTCCCCGAACTCGGCGCGGTGGGCCAGGTGTTGGCCACCACCCTGGACCTCTGGCGCCACGACCGGGTGTACGGCGTGGCAGCCGACCCGCGACTGGCCCACCTGGTCGACGCCGCCCTGCGACGCGTCCTGTGGCTGGCCGAGGGCCTGCACGGCAGCGGCGGCGTCGACCATGCCCGCCTGCGCGCCACCCTCGCCGCCCGCGACGCCCTCCGCCACGCCGCCCCCGTCCTCACCCTGCCGCGCCCCGCCGCCCTGGCCACCACGACCCGAATCGCCGCCGACCCGGCCGCACCCCCGGACCTGCGCGGCGCCGCCCTCGGCCTGGCCTGGTCGCTGTCAACGTACGGGACGGCCCCGACCACGACCGACGACGACGCCGAGGACACCGGGCGGACCGGGAACGCCGGCGGCGCCGAGAGCGCGGCCCGGCAGGCGCGGGCACTGGCCGGCGAGCCGGAGCGGCTGGGCGACTGGCTGTCCGGGCTGTTCGTGCTGGCCCGCGAGCAGCTGACCGGCCCGGCCCTGGACGCGGCCGGTGACGCGTCGCTGTTCGACGCGCTGGACGGGATCGTCACCGGCCTGCCCGCCGCCGACTTCCTGCACGGCCTGCCCGCGCTTCGCCAGGCGTTCGGCTACTTCCCGCCGCGCGAACGCGAGCGGATCGCCCAGCGCCTGCTGGCCCGCCGCGGTCGCACCGGCTCGGCCCGCGGCCTGCTGCGCACCAGCGCCGACCCGGCCCTGCTGGCCCGCGCCGCCGGTCTCGAACTCGCCACCACCGACCTCCTGACCGCCTACGGCCTGGCCCCGACCCTCCCGACCCTCCCGAGCACCTCGACCAGCCCGGCCGGCCCGACCAATCCGTCCGTCCCAACCACCCCGGCCACGAAAACGTCCCCCGCCCCGGAAATGCCCGCCCCCGCGACCCAGCCGCCCTCGGCCGCCGCCCTGCCCGACGAGGGTCTGGAGCGCTGGCGGCTGATCCTCGGCGCGGCCGCCGAGCGCTGCACCGGTGGTCTCGGGCAGCTCGCCGCCGAGCAGGACGCCGCGCTGGAGTGGCTGTACGGGCGCGACCCGGAGGCGAACCGGCGCGGGGTGCGCCGGACGGGCGGTGGCGGCTCGCGCGACGGTTCGCGTAGCGGGGGCAGCGAGGCGTCCCGGGTGACGCCGGTGGACTGGCTGGAGGACGTGCACCGGCTGTTCCCGAAGGAGACCGTGGAGCGGTTGGAGCGGGACGCGGTGGAGCGCTACGGAATCGACGAGATCGTCACCGACCCGGAGGTGCTGTCCCGGGTGGAGCCGAGCCCGGCGCTGCTGCGCGCCGTGCTGCGCACCAAGCACCTGATGAACCCCGAACTCCTGTCCCTGGCCCGCAGGTTGGTCGAGGCGGTGGTGCGCGACCTGCTGGCCAGGCTGCGCCCCGAACTGCGCCGGGCGTTCACCGGGGCGCGGGCGCCGGGCCGCAGCCTCGTCCCGCTGGCCCGGAACTTCGACTTCCGCTCCACCGTGCGGGCGAACCTGGCGCACTACCAGCCGGAGCGGCGGCGGCTGCTGATCGAGCGGCCGTACTTCCACTCGCGGACGCGGCGCACCCTGGAGCGCTGGCAACTGGTGCTGCTGGTCGACCAGTCGGGCTCGATGGCCGGGTCGGTGATCCACTCCGCGGTGACGGCGGCCTGCCTGTGGAACCTGCCGGGGCTGCGCACCCACCTGGTGGCGTTCGACACCTCGGTGGTGGACCTGACGGAGGACGTGACGGACCCGGTGGAGCTGCTGATGCGGGTGCAGCTCGGCGGCGGCACCGACATCGCCCAGGCGGTGGACTACGGGGCCGGACTGCTGGACAACCCGCGGCGGAGCATCGTGGTGCTGGTGTCGGACTTCTACGAGGGCGGCGACGCCGGCCGCCTGCTGCACGGGGTGCGCAAGCTGGTCGAGCAGGGCAGCACGGTGCTCGGTCTGGCGGCGCTGGACGAGGAGGCGGATCCGGTGTACGACCGCGAACTCGCGGCCAGACTGGCCGGGTTGGGCGCGCACGTGGGTGCGATGACGCCGGGTGAGCTGGCGGCGTTCGTGGCGGAGAAGGTGGGCCGGTGAGCGCGCCCCGGGCGGACCTGCTGGCGTTGGACGCCGACACGCTGGCGGCGCTGGCCAATCGCGGCCTGGTGAAGCGGGCGGCCCGCGAACTGGAGTCGGGGGCCGGGGCGTCGGTGGCGCCCGGCGCGGACGGCGAGGTGTCGGCGTCGTTCCCGGACGGCAGCCGGACGGCGCTGCCCGCCGGGGTCCCGCTGGAGGCGGGGACGTGCAGTTGCCCGGCGCCCGGAGTGTGCCGCCACCTGGTGGGACTGGTCCTCGCGTACCAGGCCCAGTACGGCGCCCCGGCGGACGACCCCGCCGCCGCCCCGCAACTCCCGTGGTCTCCGGCCGAGTTCGACGATGCGGCGCTGCTGGCGGCGTTCGGCCGGCCGGCCCTGACGGCGGCCCGCCGGGCCTGGGGCCGGGGGGTGCGGGCGACGGTGCAGCGGATGGACGCCGAGCACCCGGCCCCCTCGGTGGAACTGCCGAGCTGCACCGTCCGGTTCCCCGTTCCGCACAGCCTGAACTTCGCGCTGAGCGGGGCGACTTCGGCCCGGCACGGCGAACTGGTGACCCTGGCGGCCTGGGCGTTCCGGGCGGCCGAGCAGGACGGCACCCCGTCCGGGGCGGCCCGCACCATGGGCGGCGCCAAGGCCACCGCACAGCCCGCCACCGCACAGCCCGCCGGCCCCGAAGCCAGCGCCCCCCGGGCCGCCGCCGCACCGACCGCGACGGCGGACCCGATGGCGGCGGCGACCGCCCTCACCGAGGAGCTGCTGCGCACCGGAACCGCCCGCAGCGGCCCGGTCCTGCTGGCGCAACTAGCGCGCGTCGAGGCCGAGTTGGCTTCCGCCTCGGCCCACTGGCCGGCCGCCGCGACGGCCGAGCTGCGGGCCCAGGCCCAGGCGTACGCGGACCGGGACACCCGCTACGACCCGAACCGGGTCGCCGAGCTGCTGGCCGAACTGCGGGCCAGGGCGCGGGCCGCGGACCGGACGCTGGCGCTGGGCAGCGGCGAGAGCGCCGTCACCCAGCTGCGCCGCACCCGGTTGGTCTCGCTGGGCTGCCGGATCTCCGGCCGGGGCGAGCGGGAGCGGAGCGCGGAGATCTACCTCGCCCAGCCGGACGCCGGGATCGTGCTGGTGCTGCGCAAGCACTGGGCGCTGACGGACGACCGGCCGGCGACCGGCGCCGAGCTGGCCTCCCGGCGGCTGCTGGGGCACTCGGTGCGGGCGCTGGCGGGGGCGAACCTGGTCAGCGAGTCGCTCTCGCGCAGCCCCGGGCGGACCGTCACGGTGGAGCGCGGCCGGATCGCCTCCACCAGCATCACCCCGCTCGGCGACGCCTGGGCCTCGCTGCCCGCGCCGCTGCTGCTGCACGACGCGGCGGCCCGGCTGCGCGCGCCGGGCGGGCGGCCGCCCCGGCTGGTGCGGCCCCGGATCGAGGCGGAGAACGCGCACGTGCTGGCCGTCGCGGAGGTCGGCCCGCTGGGCTACGACCCGGCCGGGCAGCGGCTGGAGGCGACGGTGCGGGACACCGCGGGGACGGCGGTGCTGCTCTCCGCCGAGCACGACGTGCTCCGTCCGGGCCGGATCGACGCGCTGGCGGCGGCCCTGGAGTCCGGCACGGTGACGCACGTCAGCGGTCTGCTCCGGCAGGCGGCTGGCCGTCCGGCGCTCGACCCGCTGGCGGTGCGCACCGCGGCCGGGCTGGTCCACCCGGACTTGGCGGCCGAGGGCGACCCGCACCCGTTCGCCGCCCTGCCGCCCGTCGGCGGCGACCCGCTGACCGAGGCGCTGACCGAGGCGCGCGGCGCGCTGGCCGAACTGGCCCGCACCGGTCTCGACTCCGCCCTTCCGCACCAACTCGCTCCGGCCGCTGCTCAGTTGCGCCGCACCGGGCTGCGCACCGGGGCCGCCCTGCTGGACGCGCTGGCCGCCGACCCGGTGCCGGACCGCTGGGCGGACGCCGCGATCCACCTGCTGACCGCCCTCGACCTGCACCGGGAGGAGGCCGCGGAGGCAGCCGGGCCGTGATCCCCGGTGTCCCGTGCTCCGACGGCGGGCAGTACAGTCCGTCCGAACGATCATGGGAGGGAACCCGATGACACTGCGCCGCCGCCGCCAAGTCGCCTGGACGCTCAGAGGATTGGCGTTGCTCGCCGTCCTGGCCGCCCTGATCGGCCGGTCCGGCGCCCGCTCGGGCGGGCTGGTGGAGGCGAAACGGCTGTTCGACCACCCGGTGCTGCTGGGCGGCAGCGCGGCGGTGCTGGTCGTGGTCTCGCTGGTGGTCGAGATGGAGTTCCGCACCAGGTTCTCGCAGATCGGCTGCGCCGCCGCCGTGGTGGGGCTGATCGCCCTCGCGGGGCCGTACGTCCTCATGGGCCTGGTGTTCGACGACAACGGCACCCCGGTGAGCCGGACGGCCCACCCCGACCGCCCGGACCTGGCGCTGACCGTGACCGACGTCGCCGTCTCGATCGACCCGCTCTACCAGGTGGAGGTGGTGACCGGCACCGGCTGGTCCGCCCGCCACTGGGAGCTGGGCACCTGGGGGGAGGGCACCCGGCACGGCTACTACCAGGACGCGGTGTGGTCCGGCCCGGACCGGGTCACGGTGACCTCGGACGAGGAGACCGTCGTCTTCGTCCTCGACCCGGCCACCGGCCGTCCGGGCGCCCCGCAGACCACGAAGCGCTGACCCCGCCCCGCCCTGCGGGCCCACGCCGGTCCACCCACGGAGGGCGGGGATCCCCGTGCACCCGGTGCCGCGCGGGAGTCCGCCGGACAGCACCTACCCGCAGTGGGTCTCGGGGTCGTAGGTGCTGTGCTTGACGGTCACCTGGTAGACGTCGGGGCCGGGGGCGCGCTCGGGGCGGAGGGTCACCACCAGCAGGGTGGGGCGGCCGTCCACCTTCCGGGAGAAGCACAGGTAGCCGTCGGGGTCGTCGTCCGCCGCGTCCGTGTCGAGCCGCCAGCCGTCGGCCGCGGCGGCGTCGCGGTAGAAGCCCAGCACCTCGGCGGCCGGGCCGGGGTGGCGGTAGAGCCGGCCGACGCGGAGCCAGGGGGTGGTGGAGTCCCCCACGCACTCCGCCTCGAGCTCCTTGCTGGTGTGGCTGATGGAGTACTCCCAGTTCACGGGGGTCGCCCCGGCGGGCGCGGAGGTGCCGACGGCCAGCCCCCGCAGGACGTCCAACCGCTTCCCGCTCCCCTGGCAGGTGCCCTTCACCGCCATGTCGTCCCCCACCAGCGGGCCGCACCCGGACGCGGCCAGCACCACGAGCGCCGCGCCCGCTCCCCACCCCGCGATCCGTCCCGCCGTCCGTCCCGCCATCCGTCCCGCCGTCCGTCCCGCCATCCGGCGTCTCCCCGTCCACTGGAATGATCATCAGTCCGGAAGGCTGGAGCCTACCGAAACCCCCAGGCCGGCCTGCCCCGGGGAGGGTCCGGAAAAATTTCCGGGCGCCCGTGTCGATCCGCGTCCGCGCCGTTCGACCTTGGGATAGAAGGGGGTCGGCAGAGGATCCCCCCGAACGAGGAGCAGGGCGATGGCGAAGTACATGCTGATCATGCGGGCGACGGACGAGACCCTGGCGAAGATGTTCGAGACGCCCTTCGAGGAGATGCTGGAGACGATGGGCCGGTTCAACGAGGAGCTGATCCGGGCGGGCGTGCTGATCGCCGCCGAGGGCCTGGACGACCCCTCCCAGGGCGTGGTGGTCGACTACGACGGCGAGGCGCCGGTGGTCACCGACGGCCCGTACGGGGAGACCAAGGAGCTGTTCGGCGGCTTCTACCTGATCGACGTCGCCTCGAAGGAGGAGGCCGTGGAGTGGGCCAAGCGGCTCCCGGCGCTGCCGGGCGCCAAGTGCGAGGTGCGCCGCGTCCCGTCGATCGACGAGTTCCCGCAGGACAACAAGTGGGTGGCGCTGGAGCGGGCCTGGCGCGAGCGGACCGGTCAGCTCTGATGCCCGCGACCGACCACGACGGCCCGCCGGACGGCACCCCGGCTCCGGACGGCGCCCCGGCCCCGGACGGCGCCCCGGTCCCGGGCGGCGGCCCGGTCACCGAGCCGGCCCGGCGGGCCGTCGCGGCGGTCTGGCGGATCGAGTCCGCCCGGATCGTCGGGGCGCTGGCCCGCTGGACCGGCGACTTCGCGCTGGCCGAGGACGTCGCCCAGGAGGCGCTGGCCGAGGCACTGGTGGCCTGGTCGCGCGACGGCGCGCCCGCGAACCCGGTGGGCTGGCTGCTGACCACCGCGCGGCGGCGGGCGATCGACGCCTTCCGCCGCCGCACGGCGCTGGACGAGCGCTACGGCCTGCTCGCCGGGGACGTCACCGAGGCCGCCCCGGACGAACTGCCCTGGGACCCGGACCGGATCGACGACGACGTGCTGGCGCTGGTGTTCACCGCCTGCCACCCGGTGCTCTCCCCGGAGGCCCGGGTGGCGCTCACCCTGCGCGTGGTGAGCGGCCTGTCCAGCGAGGAGATCGCCCGCGCCTTCCTGGTGCCGGTGCCGACCGTGCAGGCCCGGATCACCCGGGCGAAGAAGACCATCGCCGCCGCCCGCGTCCCGTTCGAGCTGCCGCCCGCCGAGGAGCGCCGGGCCCGGCTGGGCGCGGTGCTGAGCGTGCTGTACGTGGTGTTCACGGAGGGCTCGACGGCGACCGGCGGGGACGACCTGCTGCGCCCGGACCTGACCGGCGAGGCGCTCCGGCTGGCCCGGACACTGACCGCGCTGCTGCCCGGCGAGGGCGAACCGCACGGCCTGCTGGCCCTGTTCGAGCTGACCGCGGCCCGTTTCCCGGCCCGCACCGGCCCGGACGGCGAAGCGGTGCTGCTGGAGGACCAGGACCGCACCCGCTGGGACCGTTCGGCGCTCCGCCGCGGCCTGGCGGCGCTGGGCCGGGCCGCCGGGGCGGGGCGCGGCCTGGGCCCGTACGGGCTGCAGGCGGCGATCGCGGCCTGCCACGCGGTGGCGCCGTCGGTGGCGGAGACCGACTGGGAGCGGATCGTGCTGCTGTACGAGGCGCTGGGCCGGGTGGCACCGTCCCCGGTGGTCGAGCTGAACCGGGCGGTGGCGGTCGCGATGGCGAGCGGCCCGGCCGAGGCGCTGGCCGTCGTCGACGAGCTGCTGGCCGCCGACCGGCTGCCGGGCTCCCACCTGCTGCCGACCGTCCGCGGCGAGCTGCTCACCCGCCTGGGCCGCCCCGCCGAGGCCCGCGCCGAGCTGGAACTCGCCGCCCGCCTGTGCCGCAACGCCCGCGAACGGGCCGTACTGCTGCGCAAGGCGGCCGCGCTGGGCTGACGGGGCCGCCCGGTCAGGGGTGGAGGTCTCCGCGGAAGAAGGCGACCAGGTACCGGGGCAGTTGGAGCATCCCGGCCGCCGCGACGAGCGCGTACGCCGCGAACGCCGTCAGGAGCAGCCACCGGACGACCCGCCGTACCGTACCGCCTGCCGTCATGCCGCCCCCGTCCGAAGAACCGTTCGGGCACGGATCCTAGCGGGAACCGCACCCCGGCGTCAGTGCCCCAGCGGAGCCGTCCAGTTGAGGACGGTGCCGCCGGCGGGCGGGGCGGTGACGGTGAGGGCGCCGCCGAGGGTGCGGGCGCGCTCCTCGAGGTTGCGCAGGCCGCTGCGGCGGCCCTGGGCGGGGATACCGACGCCGTCGTCCTGGACGGTGAGGGCGACCTGGCCGCCGCCGGCCTGCAGGGTGACCTCGACCCGGCCGGCCCTCGCGTGCCGGGCGGCGTTGCTGAGCGCCTCGCCGAGGACGGCCACCAGGTGGTCGGCGACGGCGGGCGGCACGTCGGTGTCGAGCAGGCCCTCCATGCTGAGCCGGGGCGCGAAACCGAGGGCGGCCTGCGCCTCCTCGACCACGTGCACGGCGCGGGCCCGCAGACCCTGCCCGGCCCCGGCCTCGCGGACCCGCAGTCCGAAGATCGTCGACCGGATGATCTTGATGGTCTCGTCCAGGTCACCGACGGCCCGCAGGACGCGGTCGGACGCCCCGGGGTGGTCGATGAACCGGGAGGCGCTCTGCAGCGTCATGCCGGTCGCGAACAGCCGCTGGATGGCCAGGTCGTGCAGGTCCCGGGCGATCCGGTCGCGGTCCTCCAGGACGGCCAACTGCTCGGCGTCGCGCCGCCGTTCGGCCAGCTCCAGGGCCAGCGCGGCCTGGTCGGCGAAGCCCAGCAGCGGGTCTATCTCGCGCTCGGTGAACTCCGGCTCGCCGCCGCCGCGCACCAGCAGCAGCACGCCCTCGGTGTGGCCCTCGGCCCGCCCCAGCGGCACCGCGACGGCCGGGCCCAGGCCCTCGAACCGCGACACCCGGCCGGGGAAGCGCGGGTCGTCCGCCAGGTCGTGCGAGGTGACCGGGAAGCCGGCCGCGCAGGCCGCGCCGGAGAGGGTGCCCTCCAGCGCCACCTCCACCCCGACCCGCCCGTTGACGTTCCCGCCGAGCGCCAGCTCGACCCGCAGGCCGGCCCCGTCGGGCAGCGCGGTCAGCACGTCGGCCAGCTGCGCACCGGAGATGTCGCAGGCCCGCTGGGCGATCAGCTCCACCACCTGGGTGCGCGAACTGCCGGACAGCAGGCTGCGGTTGATCTCGGCGGTGGCGGTCAGCCAGCGCTGGCGGCGCTGCGCCTCCTCGTACAGCCGGGCGTTGTCGATGGCCACCCCGGCGGCCACCGCGAGGGTGGCGATCACCGACTCGTCGTCGTCGTCGAACCCGGCGGCGCCGCGCTTGTCGGTCAGGTAGATGTTGCCGAACACCTCGTCGCGCACCCGCACCGGCAGGCCGAGGAAGGTCCGCATCTCGGGGTGGTGGGCGGGGCAGCCGGTGGAGGCCGGGTGCTGCTTGAGGTCCTCCAGGCGCAGCGGGTGCGGGTGCCGGATGAGTTCGCCGAGCAGGCCCTTGCCGGTGGGGTAGGGGCCGATCCGGGCGATCTCCTCCTCGGACAGGCCGACGGTGATGAACTGGGAGAGGGTGTCGCCGTCGGGGCCGATGATGCCGAGCGCCGCGTACTTGGCGTCGGCGAGGACGGCCGCGGCCTCCACGATCCGGCGCAGCACCTGGGTCAGCTCCAGCTCGCGGCCGACCGACAGGACGGCCTCCAGCAGGCTGTGCACCCGGTCCCGGGTGCCCCGGGCCACGTCGATCCGGGCCTGCAGCTCGGCCAGCAGCTCGTCCAGCCTCAGCTGCGGGAGCCGCGACCGCGGTTCCTCCTCGCGCACCGCGCTCCTCCTCGTCCGGGTCTCCGCCGCCGATTCTCGCAGACGCCCGGGACGGGGTGGACCCACGGGGTGCACATGCGATAGGCCCGGAACCGCCAGGTCACGGCGGCACGCCCCGCCGGACGCGCCCCAGCGGCGGGCGGCCCAGCGGCGGGCGGCCCAGCGGCGGGCAGCTCAGCGGCGGGCGGTGCGCAGCACGAGCGCGGCGAGCGCCTCGGGGGCGCCCGCCTGGTGGCGGACGCCGGGGAAGGCGTTGACGTCGACGACCACCGGGCCGTCCGGGCCGATCAGCAGGTCGACGCCGTACACCTGGAGGCCGAAGGCGGGCCCGGCGGCGAGGGCGAGGGCGCGCTCCCGGTCGTCGGGCGCCCAGGGGCGGCGGGCGGGGGCGCCCGGGGCCAGTTCGGAGCGGCGCTGCTCGGCGAAGACCTCGCCGCCGACCACCCACACCTTGCGGTCCCAGCCGTCGCCGTCCACCGGCCGCTGGAGCAGGACCGGCTCGGCGGGCCACAGCGCGGCGAGTTCCCGCCACCGCCCGAGGGTGTCGGGGCGGGCCACCAGGTCCTCCTTGCGGCTGCGCAGGCTCTTGACCACCACCGGTCCGCTCCAGGGGAGTTCGCCGAGGACGCCGGTGGCGAGGGTGGGCGCGAACGGCAGGCCGGCGGCCCGGGCGGTGCGCTCCATCAGGCTGCGGTCCTGGCAGTCGGCGGTGGCGGCGGCGGAGTTGAGCACGGGCGTGCCCGCCCGCTGGTACTGCTCGGCCCGGCGCAGCGACCGCGCGTCGCGGGCCTTGAGCAGCACCACGTCGGCCGGCTCGTCCGGGCCGACTGTCAGGTGCCCGTCCCGCTCCAGGAGGCGGCGTGCCCCGGCGAGCAGCGGGTGGTCGGGTTCGCGGGCGATCAGGGCGATCCGCAGCGGTGCCGACGGGCTCATCCGGCGACTCCGGCGTCGGTGAGCAGCGGGCCCGCGCCGGGGGTGGGCCAGGAGGAGCCGGTGCGGGCGAGCCGGACCACCGCGTCGGCGACCCGTTCGACGGCGCGCGGCACCTGGCGGAAGCTCGGGAAGTCGTTGACGTCGACGACCACCGGGCCGTCCGGGCCGATCAGCACGTCCAGGCCGTACAGGTCGAGGCCGAACACCTCGCCGACCTGCGCGGCCAGCGCGGCGACCTCGCGCGGCAGCGGGACGGGGCGCTCCACGGCGGGGTGGTGCGGGTGCAGCGGCGAGGTGCGCCGGGTGGCGAAGAACTCGCCGCCCGCGCAGTACACCTTCAGGTCGCAGCCGTCGTTGGGCACGTACGGCTGGGCGATCAGCAGCCCGCCGTCCGCGGAGGCGGCCAGCCCGGCGAGCTGCTCGGGCCGTTCGACCAGGTGGACGGCGCGCCCCGAGGAGCCGTCGGCGGGCTTGACGACCAGCGGGTAGTGGCGGGCGCCGATCGCGGCGAACGCGGCCGGGTCGGCGGCGGCCCAGGTCCGCGGCATCGGCAGGCCGTGCAGCGCGGCGACCACCGCGGCCCGCGCCTTGTCGCGGACCGGCCGGATCGCCCGCGCGTCGTTGACGGTGGTCAGCCCGGCCGCGGCGGCGGACTCCAGCAGGCCCAGGCCCGGCCCGCCGGAGACGGTCTTCAGCACCCAGGCGTCGTGCTTGCCGCCGCGCACCAGTTTGGCGAGGTCGAGCAGGTCGGCGCCGGGCCGCAGCACGTCCACCCGGTGGCCGACGGCCCTCAGGTGCTCGACCACGGCCAGCGGCATCCCGTCGTTGCGGTAGTGCTCCTCCACCAGGAAGCAGAACCTCATGCGCGCCACGTGCCCCCACCCCATCTTTCCCACGGTTCCCCTGCGCCCCGGGCGAGTTGCCCCGGGGAGGATCGCATCCGACCACCCTGCCACGGATCATCCGCCGCATTTCACCCAGGGTGTCCGGGAACGGAAACAGCCGTGTCACGGGTGGGCCGCCGCGGGCCTGGAACCGGATTCACCGGGCATGACGTTCCTATGACGCCCCCTTGGCACACTCTTTGAGGAGGATCGCGTGCATCCGCTGCTGCGCCCGCACGACCGGCACGACCTGACCGGCCGCCCCGCCCCGGCCCGACTGGCCTACCCGGCGGGCGACGTGCTGGTGGTCTCCGGCCTGCCCGGCAGCGGCAAGAGCACCCTGATGCGGCGCTGCGCCCGGGCCGCGGTGATCGACTCCCAGCACACCCGGGCCGCCTTCGCCCGCGCCCTGCCCGGCGTCCCGTACGCGCTGTACCGGCCGCTGGTCCGGGTCGCCCACTACCTGCGGCTGCGCGCGGCAGTCCGGGCCGGCGGCCCGCTGGTCGTGCACGACTGCGGCACCCTGCCGTGGGTGCGCCGGGCGCTGGCCCGGTCCGCCGCCCGGCAGGGCCGCCGGCTGCACCTGCTGCTGTTGGACGCCAGCCCCGCGCAGGCCGCCGACGGGCAGCGCCGCCGCGGCCGCCGGGTCTCCCGGTACGCCTTCGCCCGCCACCGCCGCGCCTGGGCCGCGCTGCGCGCCCTGGCCACCGCCGAGGGCCCGCTCCCGCCGGGCGTGGCCTCCGCCGTCCTGCTCCCGCGCGCCGCCGCGGCCCGCCTGCGGACGATCGAGTTCACCACCGTCACCGGCCAGTTGGACGCCCCGCTCCCCGGCCAGATCCCCGGGCCGATCCCCGCTCCCCGCCCCGCGCCGGCCCCGCCCCGCGAGCCACTGCCCGCCACCACCAGCGGCTGAACCACCCCGCGCCCCGCCCACGCCCGGCCTCCCACCGGGTGTGGCCTCCACCGTCCTGCCCTTCGCACGCGGCCGCGGCCCGCCTGCGGACGATCGGGTCCACCACCGTCACCGAGCAGTTGGGCGCCTCGCTCCCCGAACCGATCCCCGCGCCCCGGACCACCCGACCGCCCCGGCCGCCCCGGCCCGGCGGTCCGCGGGTTGCGGCGAACGGCTGAGCCGCCCCGCGCGTCGCCCGCCGCCCGGCCCCGGCCTGGCTAGTCTCCCGCCATGGGCACCCCCGAACGCACCCCGGAGCGCGCCGCCTCGCCCGCGCCCGTGTCCGCTCCGCCGTCCTCCCCCGCCGCACCGGCCGCGCCGTCCTCCCCCACCGCACCGGCCGCACCGGCGCAGCCGCTCCGCGGCCCGCAGGCCCGGCGGATCGCCGACCGGCTGTCGGTGCAGTTCCGCGTCCCGTTCGAGCCGCAGTACGAGCCGGCCGGGACGCGCTGGACGCTGCGCTGGTACGACGGGCCGACGGTGGAGGCGGTGCGCCGCGCGCTGGGGCGGCTGTTCCCGGACGGCGCGGCCGACGCCTTCGCGGTGCGCCGGGACCTGACCACCCGGGCGCTGGTGCTGGCCGCGATCCGGGAGACCCGGGCCGGGGCGATGCACCGCTCGGTGGGCAGTTGGGGCCAGCGCTACCACCTGGAGCAGCTGCTCGCCGGGCAGGAGCACCCGGACCGGCCGGCGGACCCGCGCGAGGCGGCCATGCTGGAGCGGCTGCTGGCGGCGGCCACCGCCGAGTCGGTGCGCGGCACGGCGGCCCCGGACCTGTCCCGGGCCTTCGACCTGGTCGCGCGGGACGGGGTGGCCTGGCTGCTGCCCGAGCACCGGCTGGCCGGGCCCGCCGACCGGGACGCGCTGGCGCTCGCCCCGCTGGAGTACCTGACCGCCCGTTACGCCACCGGCGTGCACCGCACCGCCTGGGAGACCGCGCTGGCCGTGCTGCCGCTGCGCGCCGCCGTCACCGCCGCCCACCGGGACCCGGAGCCGGACCCGGACGCGGCCCGGGCGGCGCTCGCCCTGCTGCCCGCGCTGCGCGCCCAGCTGTCGGCGGAGGTCGACGCGATCGGCGAGCGACTGACCGCCGCCGCTGCCGCGACGTCCGCCGCGCCCACCGCCTGAACCTCTCCGCCCGAGCCTCTCCGCCCGAGCGCCTCCCGTCGGGGCCCTCACGCCGGGGCCCTCACGTCGGAGCCCTCCGGCAGCGTGTCGACCCCCATTCTGCCTGTTCACGGCCGCTTCCGGTAGGAGCGAGCGCACATCCCTCCGCCCTTGTCCGGCACGCCCGGTGGGCCGCAGACTCGTCCGCATTCCCCCTTGGACGAGAGCGATGGGAGTCGTGTGTCCTCACGCATGGACCAGGAACTGGCGCTGCGGGCCCGGGTGTTGTTGGCGGGCAGCGAGCCGCCCACCCCGTGGCAGGCGTACCGGGCGCACCGCCTGCTGGCCCGGGAGAACCCGGCGGCGCACCTGCCGCGGCTGGCGCTGGCGGCGATCGAACTGACCAACCACTACCCGGTGTTGCTCCGAGCTGACCTCCAACTCGAGCTGATGGAGGAGGCGTTGGCCGCCGCCGCGGCCATCCCGGCCGGGTACCCGTTCCGGCCCGAGGCGCTGCGGCAGATCCGCAAGGCGTACACCGAGCGGGCCGCCCAACTCGGCATCCCCCTTCCGCTCGACTGGAGTTGACGGTGCGTCAGAGTTCCGCGTCGCGGGCCAGCAGGGCGGCCTGGACGCGGTTCTCGCAGTCCAGTTTGGCCAGGATCCGGCTGACGTAGGTCTTCACCGTCGCCTCGCTCATGTGCAGTCGGGCGCCGGTGTCGGCGTTGGACAGGCCCTCCCCGAGCAGATCGACCACGGCGCGTTCGCGCGCGGTGAGCACGGCCAGCCGCCGTCTGGCCCGCTCGCCGCGCGCGGCCGCCGGGCCGTCGGCAAGGCTGTCGACGATGTGCCGGGTGGCGGCCGGGGAGAGGAAGGCGTGGCCGGTGGCGGCGGCCCGGACGGCCTGGATGAGCTCGCCCGGCGCGGTGTCCTTGAGCAGGAAGCCCGCGCCGCCGGAGGTGATCGCCCGCAGCACGTTCTCCCGCTCGCCGAAGGTGGTGAGCACGATGGCCCTGGTCCCGGGTGCGGCCCGGGGCAGTTCGGCCAGCGCGCTGAGCCCGTCCATGACGGGCATCCGGATGTCCAGCAGCAGGACGTCGGCGGCGAGTTCGGCGGCCAGCCGGAGCGCCTGCGCCCCGTCGGGGGCCTCGCCGACCACCTCGATGTCCTCGGCCGAGGTGAGGATCATCCGGATCCCGGCCCGGATCAACGGCTCGTCGTCGGCCACCAGCACGCGGATCACCGCACGTCCCCTCTCCCGCCCTCGGTACGGCTACACCTTTCCACGGAAGTGCTGCTTCTCCACCAGCCGGCCGTCCTTGAAGCAGAACCGCAGCACGTCCTCGTCGTCCAGCCCGCTGCCGCGGTCGCTGGCGAACCAGCGGCAGTGCGCGCCCTCCGGCACCGGCGGGCCGATCTTGCGGAAGCTGCCGGTCAGGAAGTCGCTGCCGACCGGCAGCCGTTCGTTGACGGACTCCTCGCTCTGGCCGACCTCGATCGAGTCGTAGAGCTTCATCGTCACGGTGGCGTCCCGCAGCGAGCTGACGAACACGATGGCGCCGACCACGGCGACCGCGGCCACCACGCCGAGCACCCCGAGGGCGCCGAGCGCGCAGCCCAGCGCGGGGCGGCGGCGCTTGCCGGGTTCCTCCAGGTGGCCGGACAGCAGGGCGAGTTCCTCGTCGTCGGGGACGGCGGCCCGAGCCCCCTCGGGGGTGTAGGGCAGCGTCCCGGCGAGCCGGAAGCCGCCGTCGGGCAGCGGCCCGCTGTGCACGATCCCGCCCAGCAGCCGGGCCCGTTCGCGCAGCCCGGTCAGGCCCTGCCCGCCGGAGACCGCCGCCGCGCCGTCCCCGCCGGGGCCGTTGGCCACCTCCACCACCAGCGCGTCCGGCTCGTAGCGGACGGTCAGCGTGATCGGCGCGCCCGGGGCGTGCTTGTGCGCGTTGGTCAGGCCCTCCTGGGCGATCCGGTACGCGGCGTGGCCGGTGGCGGCGGCCAGCGGGCGGGCGGTGCCCTCCTGGCGCAGTTCGATCCGGGCGCCGGCCGCGTCGGAGGAGGCGGCGAGGCGTTCGATCGCGTCGACGCCGCCGGGTGCGGTCGCGGTGTCCTCGCGCAGCAGGCCGACCACCTCGCGCAGTTCGCGCATCGCGCCGGTGGCGGCCTGGCGCAGCACGGCGACGGCCTCGCGCTGCTGCCCGCCCAGCGTCCGGTCGACCTCGAGGGCGCCGGTGTGCACGGCGATCAGGGCGAGTTGGTGCCCGAGGCTGTCGTGCATGTCCTGGGCGATCCGCTGGCGTTCGCGCAGCCGGGCCTGCCGGGCGATCATCACGCGTTCGCGCAGCAGTTGCTCGTTGCGTTCGCGCAGGCTGTCCAGCAGGGCGGCGCGCTGGGCCCGGTAGCGTCCGATGACCGCGGGCAGCACGCCGACCAGCAGGTACCCGGCGACGCACAGGCCGAGCAGGACGGGCAGCGGGAGGTGGTCGCGCCGGTTCTGCAGCAGGGCGACGCCGAGGATGGCCGGGAAGCCGAGCGCCAGCACCGCGGGGGCCCGCCAGGGCCGGTTCAGCCGGCGGCCCGCCGAGTACCCGGCGGTGACCAGCAGCGGCAGGAACCCGGGCGGCCCGCCCGCCCCGGCCGCCGCCACCGCCAGCACCGGCCCCGGCAGCCCCCGGCGCAGCGCGTACAGCACCGCACTGGCCACCACCACCAGCCCCGACGGCCACCCCCCGCTGTCGCCCGCCTGGAACAGCGCCGCCAGCGCGCACACCAGCAGCCCGCCGAGCACCTCCCGGACGACCGTCCACCACCGCCAGGGCCCGGGGAACAGCCGTCCCCACCACGTCCGCATCCTCACCCCGCGACCCTAGCCACTTCCGGGGCCCGCCCGGAGTCCCCGAAAGTCGACGCCGCGCACCGACGATCGTCGCTGCCGGAGCGCCGGGCCCCCGGCCGGGGTCCACGGCCAGGGACCACGGCCGGGCCCTACCGGAAGGCGTCCGCGTGGCGGGCGCACCAGGCGGCGAAGGTGCGCGGGGGGCGGCCGAGGAGGCGGGCGACGGTGTCGGTGCGGAAGCCGGCGGTGTCGGCGCGCAGGAGGGCGAAAGCCTCGGTGATCGCCTCGGCGAGGGCGGCGGGGGCGCCGGCGGGGAAGCGGGCGCGGACGGCCTCCTCGGGGCCGGCGGTGGGGCGGGCCTCGATCGGGCGTCCGGTGGCGGCGGCGAGCAGGGCGACCTGTTCGGCGACGGTGAGCGCCTCGCCGCCGGTGAGCGCGTAGTGCGCGCCGTGGTGGCCGTCCCCGGTGAGGACGAGGGCGGCGACGTCGGCGATGTCGGCGGGGTCGATCGGGGCGAGGCGGCCGGGGCCGACCGGGTCGAGGACGTAGCCGCCGGTGCGGACGGTGTCGGCCCATTCGAGGGCGTTGGTCATGAAGCCGCCGGGCCGCAGGACGGTGTACGGGACGCCGCAGCCGCGGACGGCCTCCTCGCGGGCGTGGTGCCAGCGGCCCATCGCGGGCATCGGGTCGCCGAGCACGTTGGCGGAGGACAGGTGCACGAGGTGGCGCACCCCGGCGGCGCGGGCGGCGGTGACGGCGTGGACGGTGTGCTCGGTGCCGAGGCCGGGGGTGAGCAGGAAGAGCCGCTCGACGCCCTCGAACGCCGGCGCCAGGGTGGCGGGTTCGCCCAGGTCGCCGACGGCGCGTTCGATCCGGGCGGGCAGCGCGGCGGCGCGGGCCGGGTCACGCACCAGGACGCGGACCCGGGCGCCCTTCCCGTCGAGCGCGCGGACCAGTTCGCGGCCGACGTTCCCCGTCGCGCCGGTGACCAGTATCATCGTTCCCCCTGAAGACATTAGCCGTCTATCGATCTCTCGACGGGAACGTTAGCCGGGAACTGATTAGCCGTCAAACGACCTGCCGTGCCCACCGGGCACCGACCGGAGGCCCGCCATGCCCGAATTCCTGGACCTGCACGGCCGGACCTCCAAGGTCCTGCGGGCCGCGGCCGACGCCGGCATGCGCCGCCACGGACTGCACCTCGGCCAGAACCTCCTGCTCGCCGCCCTCTGGGAGCAGGACGGCCGCACCCCCGGCGAGATCGCCGCCGCCCTCGGCGTCACAACCCCCACCGTCGTCAAGATGGCCACCCGGATGGCCACCGCGGGCCTGCTCACCCGCACCCGCGACGAACGCGACCAGCGCCTGGTCCGCCTCCGGCTGACCGACGCCGGCCGCGCCCTCCAGCAGCCCGTCGAGGCCGAGCGCCGCCTGCTGGAGGAGCGGGTCACCGCCGACCTGACCCCCGAGGAGCGCCGCCACCTGCTGAGCGCCCTCGCCAAGGTCCACCGCGCGACCGCCGCCCTGCTCGCCGACGAACGGCCGGACGAACGACCCGACGAGCAGCTGTAGCCCCGGTACCGGCGGCGGCTCAGCCCCCGGCCGGCCGCTGGACGGTGAGGCGGCCGTAGGCCGACAGCGCGGCGGCCGGATCCCCGGGGGCCGGATCCCCGGCGGCCGGGTCGCCGGCCGCGGGCCGCAGGGTGGCGTCCAGGAAGGCGAGGGTGGCCGCGGCGACCAGCCGCGGGGCGCCGGTGCGGCCCAGCGAGCCGACCAGCGAGGGCACCGGCGGCAGGTACAGGGGCGCGTCGGTGAAGCCGAGGTGGGCGGCGCCGGGGACGGTGAGCCGGTAGGCGGGGGCGGTGCCGGCCGCCAGCGCCTCGGCGAGGCGGGGCAGGTAGCGCGGGTCGGTGTCGGGAGTGACGTCCTGGGTGAGCGCCAGCACCGGCTGGTGCAGGGCGGGGGCGGCGGGGCCGTGCGGGAAGCCGTCCAGGTCGACCACGGCGGTGATCCGGGCGTCCCGCCGGGCCGCCTGGAGCGCGGCGGCGCCGCCCATCGAGTGCCCGGCCGCCGCGACCCGGCCGGTGTCCAGGCGTCCGGCCAGCGGGTCGGCGGCGTCGTGGTCCAGGCCCTCCAGCCGGGTCAGCACGAAGCCCAGGTCGGCGGCCCGGACGGCCGTCCAGTCGGCCGCGAGCTTCTCGTCGGCGTCCCGGTCGCCGGTGGAGGAGGTCGCGGACCGGACGGTGCGGCCGTCCTCGAGCAGCACGGCGGCGCTGTCGTACGGGTGGTCCAAGGCGGCCACCAGGTAGCCGTGGCTCGCCAACTCCTGGGCCCAGGCGGTGTTCTGGGTGCGCGCCCCGCCCGATCCGGGCGAGAACAGCACCACCGGGAACCGCTCCGTCCCACCGGCCACCGGCGCGTCCGCCACCGCCAGGCTCCGGGCCCCCGCCGCGTCGTCGAGCAGGAACCCGGGCAGGCCGGCCCCGGCCGCGAGCGCCCCGGCGACGGTGCGCGCCTCCGGCCCGGTGCGCCCCAGGTAGCGGGCGCGCGGCGTGCCCGGCGGGCTCTGCCGGGCCGGGTACCAGAGCTGGACGACGACGGTGCGCCGGTCGTCCGGGTCGGCGGTGAAGGTCTCGGGCCTGCCCGGGTCGGTCCACTGCACCACCCGGGTGCCGACCGCGAAGGGCCCCGACGGCGCGGGGAACACCGGCACGGGGAACGCCCACGCCGCCAGCGGCCCGGCCGCGACCAGCCCGAGGCAGGCCGCCGACCCCGGCAGCGCCAGCCACCACCGGGCCCGCCGCGCCGCCCGGCCGGAACGCCGCCGCAGCAGCGGGGCGAGCGCGAACGGCAGCGCCGCAACGCCCCCCGCCAGCACCGGCCACAGCTGCCAGCGCACCCCCGTCACCCCCAGCAGCACCGCGGCCGGCCCGAACACCGCCCCCGCCGCGGCGGCGGTCCACGGACGGGCGGCCGGGGGCAGCCAGCGCGCCACCACCAGCGCGGCGGCGGCCAGGACGGCCAGGAACTCCAGGGGGGACAACGAGGGTCCCGCGATCGTCTCGGTCACCCCGCCATCCTCGGAGCCCGGCCCCGCCCGCCACATCGCCCGCCGGTCGCCTCCGCACCCCCACCCCGGTCGCACCCCGCCCCGCCCGCCGGGCGCCCGCGCTGCGACCCGGGGAGGTACCGGCCCTCCTCCTGCGGTCGTACCCCGGCCCGGCCCGCTCCGACGGCGGACTCATGCGGGCCACCGCCACCCCCGCCTAGCGTGGCGGTACCGGAGCGCACCACTCCGACGGCCGGGGGGGGGGGGGGGGCCCGGCCCCCGCACCCCCCTCGGGGCGGTCGCGTCAGACGGTGCGGAAGGCCAGCACCACGTTGTGGCCGCCGAAGCCGAAGGAGTTGTTGAGGGCGGCGATGCGGCCCTCGACCGGCAGCTTGCGGGCCTCGTCGCGGACGATGTCGGCGTCGATGTCGTCGTCCAGGTCGACCACGTTGACGGTCGGCGGGGCGATCCGGTGGTACAGCGCGAGCACGGTCGCGACGGTCTCGATGCCGCCCGCGCCGC
The DNA here is from genome assembly GCF_042670125.1 of Kitasatospora sp. NPDC057198. Lineage (NCBI taxonomy): Bacteria > Bacillati > Actinomycetota > Actinomycetes > Kitasatosporales > Streptomycetaceae > Kitasatospora > Kitasatospora sp. NPDC057198. The sequence goes on from NZ_JBHUWH010000081.1 coordinate 21,807, forward strand.
CGAGCAGGTGGCCGGTCATCGACTTGGTGGCGGAGATCGCCACGTGGTCGAGGTGCTCGCCCAGGGTGCGGCGCAGCGCCTTGATCTCGGCGGTGTCGCCCTGCGGGGTCGAGGTGGCGTGCGCGTTGACGTGCACGACCTCGGACTTGTCCAGCTCGTTGCGGGCGAACAGGTCGTCGATGGCGCGGGCCACGCCGGCGCCGGTCGGCTCGGGCTGGGCGATGTGGTGGGCGTCCGAGGACAGGCCCTGGCCGACGGCCTCGCAGTAGACCCGGGCGCCGCGGGCGGCGGCGTGCTCGGCCGACTCCAGCACGATCACGCCCGCGCCCTCGCCGAGCACGAAGCCGTCGCGGCCCTTGTCGTACGGGCGGGAGGCGTGCTGCGGGTCGTCGTTGTTCTTGGACATCGCCATCATGTTGGAGAAGGCGACGATCGGCAGCGGGTGGATCGCGGCCTCGGTGCCGCCGGCCACCACGACGTCGGCGCGGCCGGTGCGGATCATCTCGATCGCGTAGCCGATCGCCTCGGCGCCGGAGGCGCAGGCGGAGACGGGGGTGTGCACGCCCGCGCGGGCGCCGACCTCCAGGCCGACGTTGGCCGCCGGGGAGTTGGGCATCAGCATCGGGACGGTGTGCGGGGAGACCTTGCGGACGCCCTGCTCCTTGAGCACGTCGTACTGGTCGAGCAGGGTGGTGACGCCGCCGATGCCGGAGGCGATGACCGCGCCCAGCCGCTCGGGGGCCAGCGGGTTCGCCTCGTCGGTGGCCGGGGCCTCGTAGCCCGCGTCCTTCCACGCCTCGCGGGCGGCGATCAGCGCGAACTGCGCCGAGCGGTCCAGCTTGCGGGCCAGCGGACGGGGCAGGATCTCGCCGGGCTCGGTGGAGACCCGGGCGGCGATCCGGACCGGCAGCTCGGCCGCCCAGTCCTCGGTGAGGGCGCGGACCCCGGACTTGCCGGCCAGCAGGCCCTCCCAGAAAGTGGCGGCGTCGCCGCCCAGCGGCGTGAAGGCGCCGATACCCGTGACGACCACGGTGCGGTTTTCAGCAGTCACTGGTTTCTTCTTCTCTCACATCTGAGGGGAGGACCGGAGGGGCCGGAGGGGCGGGGTCCGGTCGGGGCGCGCGGGGCGCGCC
>NZ_JBHUWH010000082.1:0-22927 GCF_042670125.1 Kitasatospora sp. NPDC057198
GGTTGAGTCCGCCGACCGGGCACCGTACCGCTGTCACCCGGGGTGATCAGTAGCAGCGGTACTCCTGCTTCGGGTAGCTGGACACGGAGCCGTTGGCGGCGTGGTAGAGCACGCTGTAGTCGCCGTAGGCGAGGCCGTTGGCGGCGACGAAGCGCTTCGTCAGCACCTGGGTGAAGAAGCCGCCGTTGTAGTTGTTGGTGTACGAGGACGGGCAGCCCTTGCCGGTCAGGTTGGTCAGGCCGGTGACCGCGAAGGCGGAGCCGGACAGGCCGAGGGCCAGTCCGCCGGCGAGGGCGAGGGCGGAGACGGCCTTGGCCGCGGTGCGGATGCGCATGAGAACTCCCCGTTGTGGTGGTGGTGTGGGGGCGAGGCCCGGCGCGGGCCGCCCCGTCTCGCTACTGCTGGTGCTGTTCTGCCGCCGTCCGGCGGGGGAGTCGGCCCCGCCGGACGGTCACCGTGCCGCTGTCGCCCGAGGGGCGGTCAGTAGCAGCGGTACTCCCTGGTGCCCGCGCTCGACACGATGCCGGCCGAGTTGTGGAAGACCACCTTGTAGTCGCCGTACGCGATGCCGTTGGCGGCGACGAACCGCTTGGTGAGCGTCTGGGTGTAGGTGCCACCGCTGGCGCTGTTGTTGTACACGGACGGGCAGCCCTTGCCGGTCAGGTTGGTCGGGCCGGTGGCCGCGAAGGCGGCGCCGCCCAGGGTGAGGGCCAGTCCGCCGGCGAGGGCGAGGGTGGTGGCGGCCTTGGCCGCGGTGCGGATGCGCATGGGAACTCCCCCGTACTGGTGGTGGTGTGGTGGCGGGGCCCGGGTCGGGCCGCGCCGTTTCACTGCTGGTGTTGCTTCGTTGCCGTCCGGCCGGGGGGTCGGGTCCGCCGGACGGTCACCGTGCCGCTGTCACCCCAGGGGGGCTCAGTAGCAGCGGTACTCCTTGGTGCCCTCGTTCGAGAGGTTGCCGGCCGGGCTGCGGAAGACCACCTTGTAGGTGCCGTACAGGGAGCCGTTCCCGGCGATGAACTTCTTGGTCAGGGTCTGGGTCCACAGGCCGCCGCCGTCGCTGTTGTTGTAGACGGAGGGGCAGCCCTTGCCGGTCAGGTTGGTCGGGCCGGTGAGCGCGAAGGCGGCGCCGCCCAGGGTGAGGGCCAGTCCGCCGGCGAGGGCGAGGGTGGTGGCGGCCTTGGCCGCGGTGCTGATGCGCATGAGAACTCCCCGTTGTTGTGGTGGCGTGGGGGCGGGGCCCGCGCGGGTCGCCCCGTTGTTCCGGTACCGCTGGTGCTGCTCTGTCGCCGTCCGGCCGGGGGGGTCGGGTCCGCCGGACGGTCACCGTGCCGCTGTCGCCCGAGGGGCGGTCAGTAGCAGCGGTACTCCCGGGTGCCCTCGTTGACGAGGGTGCCGGCCGAGGTGCGGAAGGAGACCTTGTAGTCGCCGTACTGGAGGCCGTTGGCGGCGACGAACTTCTTGGTCAGGCTCTGGATCCAGGTGCCGCCGTCGGCGCTGTTGGTGTAGATGGACGGGCAGCCCTTGCCGGTCAGGTTGGTCGGGCCGCTGGTGACGGCGAAGGCCGAGCCGCCCAGGCCGAACGACAGGGCGCCGGCGAGGGCGAGGGCGGAGACGGCCTTGGTGGCGGTGCGGACGCCCATGAGGACTCCTTGCGGGTTTTGGATGGATGGGGGGGACGGCGACCGCCAGGTGCGGAAATCCGTGGCGGCCGCTCGGCGGTGGCGGACCGTGGCGGCCCGGGTCACCAGCCGTAGGTGCGGGTGCCCTCGTTCATGGTGAGGCCGGTGCTGGCGCGGAAGGTGACCCTGTAGTCGCACATCAGCAGGGCACTGGGGGAGGTCCACTTCCGGATCAGGGTCTGGGTCCAGGTGCCGCCGTTGGCGTTGTTGCTGTACGCGGACGGGCAGTGCTTGCCGGTCAGGTTGGTCGGGCCGTCGGCCGCGGACGCGGAGCCGGACAGGCCGAGGGCCAGTTCGCCGGCGTGGGGAGGGCGGAGGCGGCCTTGGCGGCGGTGCGGACGCGCACGGGGGTGCTCCTCTGCTGGTGGGGATCAGGAGGGAGGAACGCGGGGCCGGTGGGTGGCGCCCCGTCGCGGTGGCGGCCCCGTCCGTCGTCGGGGGCCGTGCCGCGGGCCGCCGGCCCGGTGGTGTCGGGCGGGCGGCGCCGCGTCGGACCGCCGCGCGGCCCGGCGCCACGCGTCGGACGGGGCGTCGGCGGCCCGGTCGGACGGGTGCGGGGCGGGGCGGCGGGAGCGTCCGGGGTGGCCGGACGGGAGAGCTGCGGGAGGGAGCCGGAGGACGGGGCCGGAGGGAGGGGTCAGTGGGGGAGGTGCTCCTGCGCCGGGCGTTCCGACGGGCCGGGCGCGCCGGGGGCGCCGAGGGCGGCGTCGTGGTCGCCGTGCTGGAAGCCATCGGCGGCGGTGCGGGTCTGCATGGTGTTCCTTGTTCTGGCCGGATCGTGGGGGGATGCCGGAGGCGGCGGGCCACCTGGTTCGGGGAGGTCCGTTCCGATGCCGACGATCCTCTGTCCGTCGCCGAGAACCGTCAATGGTCTGGACCACGTGTCGGCAATCATGGCCGGATCCGGTTCCGCGGGCGGCGGCTCCAGCAGTGGCGATGACTCCCCGTGGCGGCCGATGGCCGGTTTCCGGCGCCCCGCACGAAACCCCACTGATCGTCAGAAAGGATGACCAGAGCGGCGGTTGGGGAAAATCGGTGGGCGCACCGGACGAGACGTGACAAGATCGGTCGGATCGGACCACCGGAGGGCGGAGGCGCGCATGGGCGAGGGCTGGCGGTGGGACGACACGCTGTTCGCGGGAGCGGCCCCGCACTACGCCCGCGGCCGCCTCCCGTACGCGCCCGGCCTGGCCGACGCGCTGGCCCGGGCGCTGCGGCTCGACGGCACCGGCCGCCTGCTGGACGTCGGCTGCGGGCCCGGCACCCTCGGGCTGGAGCTCGCCGACCGCTTCGCCGAGACGGTCGGCCTGGACGCGGACGCCGGCATGGTCGCCGAGGCCGCTCGGGCCGCCGACCGGGCCGGCCTGGCCGGGCGCACCCGCTGGGTGCACGCCCGCGCCGAGCAACTCCCGCTAGGGCTCGGCACGTTCGACGTCGTCGCGTTCGCCCAGTCCTTCCACTGGATGGACCGCGACCGGGTCGCCGCGACCGTCCGCGGCATGCTGCGCCCCGGCGGCGCGCTGGTGCACCTGTCCGACTGGAAGGACGAGCCCCGCCCGGTCGGGCCGCTGCCGCACCCGCCGGTGCCGCAGGACGGGATCGACGCCCTGGTCCGCCGCCACCTCGGCCCGGTCCGCCGGGCCGGCCGGGGCCTGCTGCCGGACGGCACCCCCGGCGGCGAGTCGCTGGTCTACGCGCGGGCCGGGCTGCTCGGCCCCGAGAAGCTGGTCGTCCCCGGCGGCCGGACGCTGGAGCGCGACGCGGACGACGTGGTGGCCGGGGTGCTGTCCCTGTCCTCCTCGGCGCCGCACCTGTTCGGCGACCGACTGCCGCTGTTCGAGGGCGAGTTGCGCGCCCTGCTGCGCGAAGCCTCGCCGTCCGGGCGGTTCTCGGTGCGGCAGCCCGGCAGCGAGGCCGTCCTGTGGCGCAGGCCGGTGGCGTGAGGTCCGGGCCGGTGGCGCGCCGTCAAAGGGTGGAAACCATCTGAAAACGGACAGTGATCATTACGCTGGCCCGGGTGAAACCCACGCCCCGCGCCCCGCTCGCCGCCGCCCTCGCGCTCCTGCTCGGCCTGCCCGCAGCCGGACCGGCGCCCGCCCAGCCCGTCAAGGACTACCCGAGCGGCTGCGCCTCGCCCGGCGCCACCGTCATCAGCGGGCCCAGCACCGACACCCTGAACCTGAGCGCCGGAAGCGTGGTGCGGATCACCGCCACCGGGGACTTCACCGGCGGCCTCGGCAACTTCCCGGCCGGCGCGCTGATCTGCGTCGAATCCGGCGGCCGCTTCGCCCCGGGCTGGGCCGGCACCCCCGACGGCACCGTCGCCGTCGCCCCCGACGGCCGCGCCCTGTTCTCCTACCTGTCCGTCGGGCCGACCTTCCTGCTGCTCAACCAGGGCACCACCACCCTGAACGGCTCCTTCAACGTCAACGGCTCCGGCTACCTCGACAACGCCGAGGGCGCCACCCTCCAGGGCAACGGCATCCTCAACCTCGGCAACGGCGCCGTCCTGGAGAACGACGGCACCGTCACCCAGCAGAACCTCACTCTCAACCAGGGCAGCCGGCTGCGCAACGGCGGCACCCTCACCGTCGAGGGCGTCCTCGACTCCAACGGCGCCGTCGCCAACACCGGCACCCTGCGCGCCGCCGGACTGCTCACCAACAGCGGCGCCCCGCTCACCAACCAGTGCGTCGTCTCGCTCACCGGCAACTGGGAGAACAGCTCCACCGCCGCCAACTCCGGCCTGCTGCTGATGGCCGGACACCGCTTCAGCAACAGCGGCAGCTACCGGCAGGACGTCGGCGGCCTGCTCGCCGCCGACGAGTTCAGCAACGACGGCACCGTCACCGGCTTCGGCGGCTACCGGTTCACCGGACACACCTCCACCCAGGGCAGCTTCGTCGGCGACGAAGCCTCCTCCCCGATCCAGGTCGACTCCGCCGCCCCCGCCGGGCAGGTCTTCGACAGCGCGAGCGGCTCCCTCGCCAACACCGTCCGTGCCACCGTCCCCGTCGACCCGAACGCCCACCCGGCCGGCTGCACCGACCGCGCCCCCACCACCGCCGACCTGGTCGCCACCAAGACCGGCCCCGCCACCGTCCCGGCCGGCGCCCCCGTCACGTACACCCTCACCCTCCGCAACCTCGGACCGGCCCCCGCCGCCGACACCGTCCTGACCGACGCCGTCCCGCCCGCCCTGACCGGCGTCCAGCTCTCCGACGGCGGACAGCTCGACGGCACCACCGCCCGCTGGAGCATCGGCACCCTCCCCGCCGGCGCCGTGCTCACCCGCACCGTCACCGGCACCGCGCCCGCGAGCGGCAGCTTCACCGACACCGTCTCCGCCACCACCTCCACCCCGCAGACCGCCACCACCGACAGCGACGGCACCAGTTCCGCCGCCAACGTCACCACCACCGTCCAGGCCGACCCGCCCCCCAACCGGCCCCCCACCACCGCCGACCAGCGCTGGAACACCCTGGTCGACACCCCGGTCAGCGGCGCCCTGGCCGCCTCCGACCCCGACGAGGGCCAGGAACTGCGCTGGTCCCTGATCAGCGGCCCCGCCCGCGGCACCGTCGAGCTGCGCCCCGACGGCACGTTCCGCTACCAGCCGCAGCCCGACCGGACCGGCCAGGACACCTTCGTCGGACGGGTCTGCGACAACGGGCAGCCCGCGCTGTGCGCCGACGCCACCGCGACCGTCGCCGTCGCCCCGCTCGCCCAGGACGTCTCCGCCACCACCTTCCAGGGCGAGGCCGTCACCGTCCCGCTCACCGTCAACGACGTCGGCGCCGCCACCGACCCGGTCATCGCCGCCCCGCCCGCCCACGGCACCGTCACGCTCGGCCCCGGCGGCACCGCCACCTACACCCCCGACCCCGACTTCCTCGGCGTCGACACCTTCCGCTACCGGGTGTGCAGCCCCGACGCCACCCAGATCTGCTCCGCCGCCGACGCCACCATCACCGTCGAACCCCACCCCGTCGTCCCGCCGACCGCCCAGCCGCAGACCGTCGCCACCACCGCCGGACACCCCGTCACCGGCCGGGCCCAGGCATCCGGCGCCACCGCGCTCGTCCTCGCCCTCGGCGACCCGCCCACCCGCGGCACCGCCACCGTCGCCGCCGACGGCACCTTCACCTACACCCCCACCGACCCCGGCACCACCGGCCTGGACACCTTCGCCTTCCGCGCCTGCGACACCGGCGGCCACTGCGCCGGCGCCACCGTCACCGTGCTGATCAGCCCCGACGTGGCCGACGACGCCGCCACCGCGACCGTCGGCACCCCCGTCGACCTGGACGTCACCGCCAACGACACCGGCGCCGCCGGACCGCCCGAGATCACCACCGCGCCCACCCTCGGCACCGCCACCGTGCTCCCCGACGGGCGCGTCCGCTACCTCGCCGCCGGTACCGGACAGGACCGCTTCGAATACCGCCGCTGCACCACCGACGGCACCCGACTGTGCGGCACCGCGACGGTGCTGGTCTCCGTCGAGGCCGGGCTCGCGGTGCACGCCGACGACCTGGCGGTGGACGGGGACGTCGACCGGCCGATCAGCGGACGGCTCACCGGCGCCGCCACCGCCGGGACGCTCGCCTTCACCCCCGGCACGGCCCCCGCCCACGGCACCGCCACCGTCGCCGCCGACGGCGCCTTCACCTACACCCCCGCCGCGGGCTTCACCGGCACCGACACCTTCACCGTCCGGGCCTGCTCCGGCCAGGTCTGCGCGGAGGCCACCGTCACCGCCACCGTCCGCCCGCTCGCCGCACCCGGCCGGCTCGCCACCGTCAGCGGCACGGCCGGCACCCTCGACCTCGCCGCGCTCACCACCGGCAGCGGACTCGTCCTCAGCACCACCACCTCGCCCGTCAACGGCGCCGCGCTGCTGGACGGCACCCGCTTCGAGTACCTGCCCGGCCTCGGCTACGCCGGCACCGACACCGCCGTCTACCGGGTGTGCAGCCCGCAGGCGCCCACCGTCTGCGCCGAGGGCCAACTGCGGATCACCGTCACCCCGGTGGCCGGCGGCGTCGCCGTCACCACCCCCGCGACCGTCCCCGTCACCGTCGACCTGCTGGCCAACGACCTCGGCGTCGGCGGCCCCCGGACCGTCACCGGCATCGCCGTCCCGCCCGCGCACGGTCGGGCCGTCCTGCTCCGCGACGGACTGCTGCAGTACACCCCGGACGGCACCTGGACGGGCGTCGACACCCTGCTCTACCAGGTCTCCACCCCCTCCTTCCCCGACGAGGAACCGCTCTCCGCGCAGGCCGCCGTCACCGTCACCGTGGTGCCCGACCCCGGCGACGACCTGGCCGAGACCCAGGAGAACACCCCCGTCACCCTGGACGTCACCCCCGACGACACCGGCGACGCCGGACCGCCCCGCGTCCTGCTGCCGCCCACCCGCGGCACCGTCACCTTCCGCGGCCCCGAGGCCACCTACACCCCGCTGCCCGGCTTCACCGGCACCGACTCCTTCAGCTACCTGCGCTGCAGCCCCCGCACCCCCACCGCCTGCGGCAGCGCCCTGGTCACCGTCGTGGTCCACCCCGCGCCGACCCCCACCCCGACACCCACTCCCACCCCGACCCCGACTCCGACGCCCGCCCCGACTCCGATGCCCACCCCGGCGCCCCCGCCCGCGCCGAGCCCCGCGCCCGAGCCGCACGGCCGCCTCCCGCACACCGGCACCCCCGGCGGCCCGCTGCTGCTGGTCGGCCTGCTCGCCGCCGTGCTGGCCCTCGCGGGCGCGGTCCTCACCAGGGCCGGGCGGCACCGGCGCTGAGACCCGCCCGGCACGGTCCGCTCAGGACGGCCGCCCCCGGAGGAGCACCCCGGTGGCGGCCGTCAGCGCGCCCGCCGCGACCAGCGCCCAGCCGCTCTGCCCGTGCAGCACCAGCACCGAGCCCGGGACGACCCCGGCGAGCATGGTCAGGGCGGCCAGCACCCGGCGCCGCCGCCGGGGCGAACCCGGTTCGGCGGCCAGGCCGGTGAGCGTCATGGTCAGCACGGTGGTGGTCAGGTCCGGCACGCCGAGGCTGCGCACCGTCGCGTTGCGCAGACCCATCGCCAGCGCCAGCAGCCCGATCACCCCGTACTGGACCGCCCCGCCGGTGCCGGCGGCGAACACCACGGCCGCCGCCGCGAGGTGCAGCACGCACTCCGCGGCCAGCGCGGGCCGCAGCCGCCCGGCGGTCAGCCGCCCGGCCAGGGCCGCGCCGAGCAGGAACGCCGCCAGCGCGGTGGTCGACCCGAGGACGGAGAAGCCGGGCGCACCGGCCAGGCCGAAGCCGATCACCACGACGTTGCCGGTCATGTTGGCGGCGAAGACGTGCCCGAGCCCGAGGTAGCTGACGGCGTCGATCAGCCCGCTCACCACGGTCAGCCCGAACAGCGCCAGCGCCAGCGGGTCACCGTCCCCGGTCTCCGCCCCGACGGCCTCGCTCCTGCTCACGGTGCTCCTCCCGGTCGGCGGTCGGCGGTCGACGATCGACGGTCGCTCAGCAGTGTGCCGGACCCGCCGCGGGGGCGGCGGATCCGGCGGGGCCGGGCGCGGCGGGGCCGGCTGCGGCGGCGGGCGCGAGGGGGCGGGCGGTCAGCAGCGGTGGTGGGCCGGGGCCGATGGGAGGCCGATGGCGTGGCGGGCCTGGGAGAGGGCGGAGTCCCAGTCGCCGGTGAAGCGGATGGCGCGGTCGTCGATGTAGACGGCGGCGCCGAGCTTCTTGTTGGTCACCAGCAGGCAGTCGCCCTGCCAGTAGGCGCGCTCCGGGTCCTCGTCCACCAGCGTCTCCAGGCCGGAGTGCTCGCGCAGCCAGCCCGCCACGGCGGGGTGGAAGCGGCGCGGGCGGGCGGTCATGATGAACACCGAGCGGACCCGCTTCAGCGCGTGCAGCGACTCGATCGCCCCCGGGACGGGCTTGCCGTAGATCCGTCCGTCCTGCCAGCCGTCGTGGTGGGCGACCAGGGTCTGGTCGAAGTCGATGCCGACGGCGTGCGAGGCGGGCGAGGCGGGGTCGAGCGGAACGACGGTCATGGGACCGGGTCTCCTTCTGGTGCGGTCGCGGCCGGTTCTCGGCCGGTTCGCAGGAGAGGAGTCGGGCGGGCCGTCCCGCTTACCCGGTTCTGCCACGTTTGGTGATCAATTAACTCCAAGGGGTGATTCCGGCGGCGCCCGGGCGGGTCGGGCGGCGGCCCTCACTCCGGGGTCAGCGCCACCAGCGCGATGTCGTCGGTCAGGTGGTGGCTCCAGTCGCGCACGTCCCGCTCCAGGAACGCCAGCACCTCCGACGGGCCGACGGAGCCGACAGAGCCGACAGGGCCGGCGGGGCCGCCCGGGGCACCCGGGCCGAACGCCGCCGACAGCCGCTCCGCCGCCGGGTAGAACTCCCGGGAGGCGTTGCGCGCCTCGGTCAGCCCGTCCGTGTGCAGCAGCAGCACCTCCCCGGCGGGCAGCGGCACCCGGCGGGGCTCCGGCACGTCCCCGCCCAGGCCGCCGAAACCCAGCGGCAGCAGGGCCGGCGCCGACACCTCGCGCACCCCCGCCGCGTCCAGCGCCAGCGGCTCCAGGTGCCCGCAGTTCACCACCTCCACGTAGCCGTCCGGCGCCCGGTGCTGGAGCAGCAGCGCCGTCGCGAACAGCTCCTGGTCGCCGCGCGCCGCCGCGCTGCGCGCCGTGTGCCGGTCCAGCCGGGCCGCCAGCTCGCCCAGGTCCGCCGTCTCGTGCGCCTGGGAGCGGAAGCAGCCCAGCAGGTCCGTCACCGTCTGCACCGCCTGCAACCCCTTGCCCCGTACGTCCCCGATCAGCACCCGCGTCCCGTGCGGGGTCTGCAGCGCCTCCAGGAAGTCCCCGCCGATGCCCGTTCCCGCCGTGGCCGGCTGGTACCGGGAGGCCAGCCGCAGGCCGCCCAGCCGCTCCGGGACGGGATGCAGCACCGCCTCCTGGAGGGCCGCCGCGCTGGCCCGGCTCGCCGCCAGCCGCTCGCTGCGCTGCCGCCGCCCCCACAGCGCCAGCCCCGTCACCACTCCCACCGCCAGCGCCGCCCCCTGCGCCAGCGGCCGCTGTGCCAGCTCCGGGCCCGCCAGCGCCCGCACCAGCAGCCACTCCCCGGCCGCCGCCAGCACCACCCCCAGCACCACCACCGGCAGCCCCGCGATCAGCGCGCCCGCCGCGACCACCGCCGCCGCCACCCACAGCAGGTTCTCCGCCTGCCGCCCGCTGGGCCCCGCGCTCACCGCCGAGGTGTACGGCAGCGCCTGCGCCGCCGCCGTCCCCAGCAGCACCGCCACCGGGTGGAACGCCGCCGCCGTCCCCAGCCGCCCGCGCGGCAGCGCCGACAGGAACCACGCCATCTGCGGCACCTGCGCCATCATCACGCCCACGCCCGTCAGCAGCGCCGCCAGCATGCCCAGCGGCACGCCGGTGGCCGCGCGCGCCGGCAGCACGTGGCACAGCGCCAGTCCGACCAGCGCCAGCGGCAGCCCCAGCGTGCAGCCCGTCACCGGCGCGATCCGCCGGCCCCGCACCAGCAGGCAGCCCGCCACCCCGCCCGCCCCGTACGCCGAGACCATCAGCGCCGTCAGCGGCACCCCGATGCCGGACGCCGCCGCCAGCACCGGCAGCGCCAGCAGCAGCGCGATCTGGGTGAAGCCCACCGCTACGCCCGTGGCCAGCGCCATCGAGGTGATCCGCGGCGGCACCGTGAAGAAGCTCCGCCGCAGGCGCCGCCCGGCCGGCACCGCCGCGAGCGGCAGCAGCGCCAGCAGCGCCAGCGTCCGCGGATCCGCCCACCCCCACACCGGGCCCACCTGGAGCGCCGTCACCGCCGCGGCCAGCGCCACCACCAGCGCCAGCAGGAACGGCCGGTCCAGCGGCACCGGCGGATCGCCCGCCTCCGGCAGCCGCCGCCGCGCCAGCAGCAGCAGGCCCACCGCGACCAGCGCCGCCAGGCCCGCGCTCACCCGCAGGCCGGGCATCGACGGGGCCCGCGGGATCAGGTTCGCCGCGACGAAGAACGCCGCCGACATCGCCGCCAGCCAGCCGCCCAGCGCCTGCGGCATCCGGCCCGGCGGGTTCAGCGCCGCCACCGAGGCCAGGCACCCCGCGAAGGAGGCCGACACCCCGACGATCACCACCGACCGGCCCAGCAGGTACGACCAGCCCGAGAACGCCACCGTCTCCACCGCCAGCCCCGCCGCCAGCACCCCCAGCGACCAGGCCAGCACCCGGCGCCGCCCCCAGGCGTCCCCCGCCCGGCCCGCCGCGAACAGCGACAGCACCATCAGCGCGCCGCCGCCCACCTTCATCCCCACCACCTGCTGCGGGCCCAGCCCGAACCGGGCCCGCACCGCGGGCAGCGCCGCGCCCTGCAGCACCGGCGACACCACGTAGAACACCGCGGCCGCCGCCAGCAGCACCCACACCGAGCGCCCGACCCCCACCCGCCCCAGCACGGACGGGGCGCTCACGGGCACCGGAGCGGGCGACGGGGAGGGGGAGGCCGTGGGGGTCGCGGCCATCGGGACCTCGATCTTCTCGGTGGGCGGAAGGACCACCCCACTGTGCCAGGTCGGATCGGCCAAACATGAACAAAAGGGACAGAAACCCCGCCCCGGGGCGCCCGGGTGAACAAAACCGACCACGCTCTACCCGACCGCGCCCCACCCCGCCGCACCCCACCCCGCCGGGCCCCACCCGGCCGGCGGCCTACCCGGCCGGGCCGAACCAGCGCTCCAGCGCCTCCGGCAGCCCCTCCCGGGCCCCCGGCTCCGCGCCGACCCAGGCCACGTGCCCGTCCGGGCGCAGCAGCACCGCCGCGGCCCCCAGCTCCGGGCAGCCGTCCACCAGCACGTCCACCCGGTCCTCCCGGCCGGCCGCCGACAGCAGCCCCGACCGGTCCAGCAGCAGGCCCCGCCCCGCGTGCATCCGCCCGTACAGCCGGCCCCCGCCCTCCGGGGCGTCGACCAGCCGGACGCTCCGCAGGCGGCGGCCCAGCAGCTCCGGGCCCGGACCGAAGTCGTACCGGATGTCCACCCCCGAGACCACGCCGGTGATGTACCGGTTGACGTCCGGGAAGTCCATCAGCCGGGCGAACACCCCGCGCAGCGCCACCGCGCCCGGCGCCGTGCCCAGCAGCGTCATCTGCGCCCGGGTGTGCGCGATCACCGCCGCGCCCACCGGGTGGCGCTCCGCGTGGTAGCTGTCCAGCAGGCCCGGCGGGGCCCAGCCGGCCACCTCGGCGGCCAGCTTCCAGCCCAGGTTGAACGCGTCCTGCACGCCCAGGTTCAAGCCCTGGCCGCCCGTCGGCGGATGGACGTGCGCGGCGTCCCCCGCGAGCAGGACCCGGCCCGCCCGGTACCGCTCCGCCTGGCGCGTCGCGTCCCCGAACCGGGACAGCCAGCGCGGCGAGTGCACCCCGAAGTCCGTGCCCGCCACCGCGCGCAGCCGGGCCCGGAACTCCTCCAGCGTCGGCGCCGCGCGGTCCTCCGACACCCCCTCCGCCGGAACGATCGCCCGGTACACCCCGCCGCCCTCGTGGTGCAGCCCGAAGCGCAACTGGGTCCTGCGGACCTCGGCCACCACCTCGGCGATCCGCTCCGGAGCCTCCGCCGCCTCCATCTGCCCCAGCAGCGTCTGCACCGTCGCCGGCTCGCCCGGGAACGCCACACCCGCCAGCCGGCGCACCGTGCTGCGCCCGCCGTCGCACCCCACCAGCCAGCGCGCCCGCAGCCGCGAACCGTCCGCCAGCTCGGCCTCCACCCCCTCCTCGTCCTGGGCCAGGCCCACCAGCTCGCGGCCGCGCCGCAGCTCCGCGCCCAACTCCTCGGCCCGCTCCCACAGCAGCCGCTCCGTCACCGGCTGCGGCGTCGCCAACCCGTACGGGTGCGCCGTGTCCATCCCCTCCGGCCACGCGCGCGCCTCGCCCGCGAACAGCCCGCCGACCCGGAACTCCTCGCTCACCGCCCGGAACCGCTCCAGCAGCCCGCGCTGGTCCATCACCTCCACGCTGCGCGCGTGCAACCCCTGCCCCCGGGACTCCCCGGTCGGCGCCGTCAGGCGCTCGAGGACCACCACCTCCACCCCGTGCAGCCGCAACTCGCACGCCAGCATCAACCCGGTCGGCCCGCCGCCGACCACCAGTACGTCGATCATCAACCCTCCGAAATCGCCCGACAAGTGATTTTCCGTCAGCTTGTGGACTTCTCGCCGCTTTCCCATGACCAGCCGGACATTCTGGGCCATCCACCGGGCCTTGCGGCAAGGCCCCCGGTGCGCGATACCTTGGAAGTGGCGGGTGGAACGGGAGGGACGGGGGCGGCATGGCGGACGTGACGGCGGAGGACCGGGCACGCGCGACGGCGCAGGACCAGGCGCGGCAGTGCCTGATCGACCACTGGCCGGTCACCCCCGAAGCGGACCGCGTGCAGTGGGAGGCCGTACCGCTGGAACGGGTCGGCCCGCTGAGGTTCGGCGCCGGGACGGCCGAAGCGGTGGCCGCGATGCGGGAGCAGGGGTACCGGGCCGGCGAGAGCTGGAACAGCCGGTTCGCCGACCTCGCCCAGATCCGGATCGGCTTCCGGCGCCCCGACCGCCCCGGCTGGGGGGCGAACGACGTCGACGCCTGGTTCGTCGACACCATCGGCCTGACCTGCGTCGCGGTGCACGCGCTGAGCGGCCCGCAGGTCACCCTGGAGGGCATCCGGCTGATCGGCCGCGTCCCCTCCGAGCTCCTCCTGGAGACCGCCGCCCACCTGATCGCCCGCGACGGGGGCGTCAGCTACACCGTCCACGGCGAGGTCACCGGTGAGGACTGGGGCATGATGCCCCGCCCGCACCGGGCCGGTGACCGGCTGCTCACCGGCGCGGTGTTCGGCCGCCCCAACGCCAGGGCGGGCACCATGTACGACTGCGTCCCGTTCGACGACCTGCAGCGGGCGACCACCGGGCTCTGGTAGCGCCGGGCCCCCGGCCGGCGGTTCCGGCCGGGTCGGGGGCGGGGTCAGAGCGCGGTGCGGGCCACCCGGCGGAAGGTCGGGTACAGCACGGCCGCGGCGACCAGGGCGAGCAGGGCGGCCTCGACCAGCTGCATCGGGATCAGGTGCGACACCGGGTGGGAGCTGGTCCAGCGGAGGTCGGACGCGGCGCACTCCTGCCAGAGGCGCGGGCAGGCGTCGTCGGTGATCCGGCTGCCGTCGTTCAGGACGGTGCCGTGTTGGACGACCCAGCCCAGGTCGGTGTTCGAGTTCCGGGGGCCCCAGACCGGGCGGACGGTGTCGGCGAGCGGCACGAAGTGCACCCGCGTCGCGCGCGCCAGTAGCTGGCTCAGGACCACCGCGGCACCGGTGACCGGCGCCGCCAGCAGGGTGCGGCGCAGGAAGTGGCCGATCGCCGCGCCGAGGGCCAGGGCGTACAGCGACCAGGCGACCGGGGCCAGGCAGAGCGCCGGGTAGGTCAGGCCCGGGTACGGCGAGAACTGGGCGAGGTCGTCCGCGTAGAGGTCGTACCAGATCCAGCTGGACACCGCCGCCAGCGCGCCGACCGACACCAGCACCAGCAGCGCGGGCAGCGCCAGCCGGGCCGCCAGCCAGCGGGTCGGGCGCACCGACTGGACGCGGGCCAGCCGGATGGTGCCGTGCTCGTGCTCCTGGGACAGCAGCGGCGCGCCGACGAACACGCCGACCAGGACCGGCAGGACGAAGACCGCCCTGGTGGCGTAGCGGCCGTAGTAGTCGGCCAGCTGCCACCCCAGCATGTCGGTGGTGCCCATCGTCCGCCGGATCAGCACCTGCCCGACCGCCAGGGCGAGGACGGCGAGCAGCATCAGCCCGCCGAACACCCGGACGGTGGCCCGGCTCTGCCGCCAGGACAGCCAGACCAGGCCGGTCGGCCGCAGCCGGGCACGCAGGCCGGGCCCGGCGGGGGTGGTGCTCGGGGCGGTGGCGGGGCCCCCGCCCGGTCCGGCCTGCGCGCCGGGCAGCTGTGCGGTGCTCATGAGGTGGCCTCGCTGGTGACGGGGGACAGCCGGTCGGCGTCGCCGGAGGTGTCGGATCCGGTGCCGGACCGGGTGCCGGATCCGGTGCCGGCGGGGCTGCGGAGGTGGGCGAGCAGGAGTTCGTTCAGCCGCGGACGGTCCTGCTCCCACAGCGGGTCGGCGGCCGGTTCCCGGTCGGTGGTGCGCAGCAGCCCCGAGGCCCGGCGGCCCGTGACGCGCCACTCGACGGCCTCGCCCGGCGGTCGTTCCAGGCCGGCCGGGCCGGACACCACGCGGTGGGTCTCCAGCAGGTCGTCCACCGCGCCCGCCAGCAGGGCCCGGCCGGAGCGGATCAGCAGGACGTGGTCCACCACCTCCTCGAGTTCGGCCAGCGCGTGCGTGGAGAACAGCACGGTGGTGCCGAGTTCGGCGGCCTCGGACAGCACCAGGCCCATCAGGTCGTGCCGGACGAGCGGGTCCAGGTCGGCCAACGGCTCGTCCAGGAGCAGCAGTTCGGGCCGCTTCCCGACGGCGAGCGCCAGCGCGAGCCGGCTGCGCTGACCGCCGGAGAGCGAGCCGACCTTCGTGTCCGGCTTCAACTCGGCGAGCTGGACGATCCGTTCGGCCAGCGCCCGGCTCCAGCGCGGGTTGAGCTCGCGGCCCATCCGCAGGGTGTCGTCCACCGTGAACGACCGGTACAGCGGTTTGTCCTGCGCCGCGAAGCCGATCCGGGCCCGGAGCGCGGCCTCGGCGGGCCCGCCGCCCCGCAGGCCGCCGGGGGTCAACGAGGTTCCGAACAGCCGCAGTTCGCCCTCGGTCGGGGCGCACAGCAGGGCGGCCAGCGCGAGCAGGGTGCTCTTGCCCGCCCCGTTCGGCCCGACCACGCCGCAGATCCCCCCGGCCGGCACCGCGAAGTCGCAGCCGCGCAGCGCCCAGGTGCCGCCGCCCCGGCCGGGACCGCCGAACCTCTTGCCCAACCCCACTGCCTCCAGCGCGAAGCGGTCGTGGTCGTCCGTCATCTGCGCAGCCTCTCCCCTCATCCTGTCCTCTCCCCCTGCGGTGCCCGGTGCCCGGCCGGGCCGGGCGCGGCGTCGAAGCACCGCTCCAGCACGGCCGCCACCAGCGCGGCGACGTCCTCCCGTTCGAGGCCCGCCGACCGGGCCCGGTCCACCCACGCGGTCAGTTCCGCGCGCAGCGGCCCGTCCTCGGCGGCCCCCGGCCTGGCCAGCGAGCGGAGGACGAACGTCCCCAGCCCCGGCCTGGGCTCCACCAGGCCCTCGCGCTCCAGTTCCCGGTACGCCTTCAGCACGGTGTTCGGATTGACCGCCGTGCGCTCCACGACCTCGCGTGCCGTGGGGAGCCTGTCTCCCGGCTGCAGGAGGCCGAGCCGGAGGGCCTGCCTGGTCTGCTGCACGATCTGCTGGTAGGTCGGAACGCCGCTGCGGCGGTCGAGACGGTACTCGATCACCTCGCCAGCACCCTTTCACTAGTTGATTAGTGGAATGGTGGAGCAGAGTTGACGGGACGTCAAACACCGCTGGTGGGAGGGTGCTTCAGTGGCCGGCGGCGTAGCGGTTGGCCGGGCGGGGGAGGCCGAGCAGCCCGCGCAGGGTGTCCGCCCGGTAGGCGGTGCGGAAGGCGCCGCGGCGCTGGAGCTCGGGCACCAGGCCGCGGGTGATCGCCGTCAGGTCGTGCGGCAGGGCGCCCGGCCGGAGCCGGAAGCCGTCCAGGCCGGTGGTGCGCCAGTCCAGCAGCAGGTCGGCGAGTTCGGCGGGGGTGCCGGTGAAGACCAGGGCGTCCGAGTCGAAGACGGCGCCGTCCACCTCGTCCAGGCGCCGCTTGCGCCCGGCGGCCCGGCCGGGTTCGTCGTCCAGGAAGACCACCAGGTCGGCGAAGGCCCTGATC
This sequence comes from Kitasatospora sp. NPDC057198, assembly GCF_042670125.1. NCBI lineage: Bacteria > Bacillati > Actinomycetota > Actinomycetes > Kitasatosporales > Streptomycetaceae > Kitasatospora > Kitasatospora sp. NPDC057198. Next base: position 16,571 of record NZ_JBHUWH010000082.1, read on the forward strand.
GGTTCCCCGGCGGGCCGCTCGAAGCGCTGCCGGGCCCGGTCGAACGCGCCGAGCCTGGCCACCGCGTCCGGGCGGGAGCGCGGGGTGAGGAAGACGACGTCGGCCCGGGCGGCGGCCAGTTCGTACGGGGTGCTCGCGTGGGCGAGGGCGGCGACCACCGGCTGGCCCTGCGGCGGGCGGGGCGTGAGGGAGGGCCCGCGGACGCTGAAGTGCGTGCCCGCGAAGTCGACGGGGTGCAGCTTGTCGCGGTCGACGTACCGGCCGGTGGCGGCGTCGCGGATCTCCGCACCGTCCTCCCAGCTGTCCCAGAGCCGCCGGACGGCCTCGACCACCTCGTGGGCCTCGTCGAAGAGTTCGCGCAGCCGGGCGGCGATCAGCTCCTGGTCGAGCACGTCGGCGTCGGTCAGCTGCGGGGTGGTGCGGCGGCCGAAGTGGGCGGCGTCGGCGGCCCGGGAGGTGATCTGCGGGCGCCAGCCCGCCCGGCCCAGGCTCGCGTGGTCGAGCGAGGCGATGCCGGTGGCCAGGTGGAACGGCTCGGTGTGGGTGACGTTGGTGGTCGGGACGAGTCCGATGCGCGAGGTCAGCGGGGCGAGCGCGGCCGCCAGCAGGACGGCGTCCAGCCGTCCCCGGACGTGGTCGGTGCGGTCGTCGGGCCGGTGGAAGGCCGAGGTCTGCAGGCCGAGGGCGTCCTCGAGGGTGACGAAGTCGAGCAGGCCGCGTTCGGCCTCCAGGACCAGGTCGGCCCAGTACCGGGCGGTGAGGATCCCGGCGGGCCGGGCGTCCGGCTCCCGCCAGGCGGCGGGGTGCCAGCCGGTGCCGTCCAGGGCGACGGCCAGGTGCAGGTGGGCGGTCACGGGGTCTCCTCGAAGTGTCGGCGGGCGGGCCGCAGCCCGAGGTGGTCGCGGAGGGTGGAGCCGGTGTAGTCGGCGCGGTGGACGCCCATCTCCTGGAGCAGCGGCACCACCCGGTCGACCAGTTCGTCCAGCCCGCCGGGCACCGTGTGCGGGGAGAAGACGAAGCCGTCGGCGGCGTCGCTCTGCACGAACTCGTTCATGGCGTCGGCGACCTGGCGGGGCGTGCCGACGAAGGTGGGGCGCGCGGTGAGCTCGGTGACCAGCTCCCGGCCGCTCAGCCCGCGCTCCGCGGCGACCTTCCGCCAGTGCCGGACGGTCTCCGCGCGGTCCCGGCCGCGGTACTGGGTGTGCCCCCGGGTGACGCCGCCCTCCGGCGCCGGGTCGACGTCCGGCAGCGGGCCGTCGGGGTCGTGGCCGGACAGGTCGCGGCCCCAGGCCGCCTCCAGCAGCATCAGCGCGGTCTGCGGGCCGACCTGGGCGCGGGCCACCTCCGCGGCGCGCTCGGCGGCCTCGGCCGGGGTGTCGCCCAGCACGTAGCTCACCGACGGGATGATCTTCAGGTCGTCGGGGGAGCGGCCGTACCTGGCCAGCCGCGCCTTGACGTCCCGGTAGGCGGCCCGGCCGCCCGCCAGGTCGGCGTGCCGGCTGAAGACGACGTCGGCGTCCGCGGCCGCGAACTCGCGCCCCTCGGGGGAGTCCCCCGCCTGGAAGACCACCGGGTGCCCCTGCGGGCCGGGCGGGGTGCTGAACCGGCCGGCGATGTCGAAGTGCCGCCCCCGGTGGGCGAACCGCCCCGCCCCGGGCCGGACGAACTCGCCCGCGGCGGCGTCCGCCCGGAAGTCGCCCGGCCGCCAGCTGTCCCACAGTTCGCGGACGGTGTGCAGGAACTCGGCGGCCCGGGTGTAGCGGTCGGCCTCGGCCAGGAAGCCGCCGCGCCGGAAGTTCTCGCCGGTGAACGCGTCCCAGCTGGTCACCACGTTCCAGGCGGCCCGGCCCCCGCTCAGGTGGTCCAGGGTGGCCAGCCGCCGGGCCACCTCGTACGGCTCGTTGAAGGTCGAGTTGACCGTGGCGGCCAGCCCCAGCCGGGAGGTCACGGCGGACAGCGCGCTCAGCACCGTCAGCGACTCCGGCCGGCCCACCACGTCGAGGTCGTGCACCCGGCCCTTGTGCTCGCGCAGCCGCAGGCCCTCGGACAGGAAGAGGAAGTCGAACCTCCCGCGCTCGGCGGTCCGGGCCAGGCGGGCGAAGGACTCGAAGGCGATCTGGCTCCCGGCGGCCGGGTCCGACCAGATCACGGTGTGCTGGACGCTGGGGAACTGGACGGCGAGGTGGATCTGCTTGAGCGGACGGGCGGGCATGCGGCGACCTCCAGGACGGATCGGGGTTCACGGACGGCGGGCGGGGAAACCGTGCGCACGGGCGCCGACCACCACGGCCAGCACCGGCACCATCAGGACGAGCACGCTCCAGGGCAGCGAACCGGCGCCCGCCGCGTCCAGCAGCACCCCGCCCAGCACGCCGCCGCCCGCCATCGCCACGTTCCACAGCGTGACCAGCATCGCCTGGGCCGCGTCCGCCCGTTCGCCGCCGGCGTCGCCGACCGCGGTCTGCAGCAGCGTCGGCACGCCGCCCCAGCCCAGGCCCCACAGCGCCGCCGCGACGTACACCGGGGCGTGGGCGTCCGACAGCAGGCCCAGCACCGCCGCCGCGACGGCCACCAGCGCGGCCCCGGCGACGGTCAGCGCCCGCAGCCGCCGGTGGATCAGCGCGCCGGTCGCCCAGATGCCCGCCAGCGAGGCCGCCCCGAAGACCAGCAGCACCAGATCGGTCGAACCGCCCATCCCCAGGTGGTCCAGGTAGCTCGCCACGTACGCGTACAGCACGGTGTGCGCCAGCACGAACACCAGCGTCACGGTCAGCACCGGCAGCACGCCCGGGACGGCCAGCGCCCCCAGGATCCGCTCGCGCCGCTCCGGCGGCTGCCCCGGCCGGTCCGGGACGGCCGCGGCCACCCAGCCGACCACCACCAGGGCCAGCGCGGTCATCGTCAGGAACGCCGTGCGCCAGTCCGTGGTCCGGGCCAGGAACGTCCCCGCCGGGACGCCCAGCGACAGGGCCACCGGGATGCCCGTCATCACGATCGCGATCGCCCGCCCCTGCAAGTGGACCGGTGTCAACCGGCGGGCGTACCCCGCCAGCAGCGCCCAGGCCAGGCCGGCCGCCACCCCGGCCAGGAAACGCGCCGCCAGGGTCAGCGGGTAGGCGGAGGAGACGGCGGTGACCGTGTTGGCGAGGGCGAAGGCGGCCATCGAGGCCAGCAGCAGCCGCTTGCGGCGCCACGCCGCGGTGGCCGCGGTCAACGGGATCGCGGTCAGCGCGGTGCCCACCGCGTAGACCGTCACCGTCTGGCCCGCCGCGGACTCGCCCACCCCGAGGTCCGCGCCCAGCGCGGGCAGCACGCCGGCGGGCAGCGTCTCGGTCAGGCTGGTGACGAAGACCGCCAGCGCGAGCGCCAGCAGTGCGGACAGCGGTAGCTCCGATCGGCCAACTCGCTGGTGGGGGACGGTGTCTGAGGGTGCGTGGACTGGTGAACGGGTGCTCATGGCGGCTATCGTGAAACCCTCACACCTATGTGAGGGTCAACGCGGGGCGACGTGAGGTGGGCCACAGTGCGGCGGATGCGGATCGGGGAGCTGTCGGAGCGCACCCACACCTCGCGGCGGCTGCTGCGCTACTACGAGGAGCAGCAGCTGATCGTCTCCACCCGGGCCGCGAACGGCTACCGCGAGTACGACGAGCGGCTGGCCGACCGCGTCCTGCAGATCCGCGGACTGCTCGACGCCGGGCTGCCCACCAGGATCATCAAACAGATCCTGCCCTGCCTCGACAAGCCCCGGACCATCCACTTCTCGGACGCGACGCCGGAGATGATCGCCACCCTGACGGAGGAGCGGGACCGGATGACCGAGCGGATCGACTGCCTGGTGCGCAACCGGGACGCGATGAACGAGTACTTGGAGGCGGTGATCGGCGGGGACCGGCCGGAGGCCGGGTGAGGGGGTGGGGTGGGGCGGGATGATCGCCACCCTGACGGAGGAGCGGGATCGGATGACCGAGCGGATCGACTGCCTGGTGCGCAACCGGGACGCGATGAACGAGTACCTGGAGGCGGTGATCGGCGGGGGCCGGCTGAAGGCCGGGTGAGGGGACCGGGTGAGGGTCACCCGTTCGGGTGATGGGTTTTGCGGGGGGCGGGTGGGGCTGGGAGCGTCCGTTCGGGGGGTCGGTCCGGACGCGAGGGAGTGCACGAGCATGATGTCGGACGATCTGCGGACGCTTGCCCACGAGGCGTACACGTATCTGTACCCGCTGGTGACCATGGAGGTCACCCGGCAGCAGGCGGTGTCCGTGCCCAACGGGATCAAACCGGCCTTCGGGCCGCCCAACGAGTTCCACCACCTGCGGGAGTTCCCGTCGGCGGAGTTCCGGTCGGTGGTGCGGCCGAACTTCGACACCCTCTACTCGTCCGCGTGGCTGGACCTGACGAACGGGCCGGTGGCGCTGCACGTGTCGGACACCGGCGACCGGTACTTCATGGTCCCGCTGCTGGACATGTGGACCGACGTGTTCGCCACCCTCGGGCCGCGCACCACCGGCTCCGGCGACCAGGACTACCTGGTGGTCGGCCCCGGCCACCGGGGCGAACTCCCGGCCGGGGCGAAGGTGCTGCGCTCGCCGACCCCGTACGCGTGGGTGATCGGGCGGATCCAGACCAACGGGCCGGCCGACTACGAGAAGGTCCGGCGGATCCAGGACGGCCTGACGGTGCGGGCCCTCGAACCGGTCGAGCACCCGGCCGACCCGGCGGCGGACGTGACCACCCCGCCGCTGGCCACCGTCAACGGGTTCGGCGCGGCCGAGTTCTTCACCCGGGCGGCCCGGGCGCTGGCCGTCAACGCGCCGCACGCCACCGACTTCGCCGTCCTGGCCCGGATCGCCCACCTGGGCATCGTCCCGGGGGAGGAGTTCGACGCCGGACGGTTCTCCGACACCGAGCTGGCCGAGCTGGAGGCGGGGATCCGGGCCGCCCAGCAGGCCGTCAAGGCGTCCCCCGCCGTCATCGGCGTCCCCGTCAACGGCTGGCGGGTCACCGCCGAGACCATGGGCGTCTACGGCAACGCCTACTTCAAGCGGGCCGCCGTCGCCGCGATCGGGCTGGGCGCCAACCCCCCGGAGGACGCGCTCTACCCCGTCCTGGCCGTCGACGCGGACGGGGCCCGGGTCAGCGGCGAACACGACTACCTGCTGCACTTCCCTGCGGACGGCCTGCCACCGGTCGGCGCGTTCTGGTCGGTGACGATGTACGACGCCGAGGGCTTCCAGGTCGCCAACGAGCTCGACCGCTTCGCCCTCGGCGACCGCGACCCGCTCGCCTACCACCCGGACGGCTCGCTCGACATCCTGATCTCGCACCGCGACCCCGGCCCCGAACGGCGCTCCAACTGGCTGCCCGCGCCGAACGGCCCGCTCGGCCTCACCCTGCGCCTGTACGCGCCCCGGCCGGAGGCCCTCGACGGGACGTGGAGCCCGCCCGCCGTCCGCCGGATCGGCTGAGCACCGCCGCCGCCCCGGCCGGCCCCGGCCCGGCGGCGCCGGCCCCGGTCACATGGCCGGGGCCAGCCGGGTCGCGGTCTCCAGCAGCAGGGCGTGGACGAACGCCTGCGGGAGGTTGCCGCGCAGCTGGCGCTGGGCGATGTCGTACTCCTCGGCGTAGAGGCCGGACGGCCCGCAGGCGGCCCGGTTGCGCTCGTACCAGCGCAGCGCCTCGGGCAGCCGGCCCTGGTCCAGGTGGGAGAGCGAGACCAGGAAGCCGCAGAGCAGGAAGGCGCCCTCGGCCTCGGCGAGCGGGCCGGGGGCGTGCCGGAAGCGGTAGCAGTGGTGGTCGTCGGCGAGGTCGGCGAGGACGGCCGCGAGAGTGGCCCGGCTGGGGCGGGCCCGGGGCGGGACGGCGCCGCGCAGGGCCGGGAGCAGCAGGGCGGCGTCCACCGCCGGGTCGGTCGGGGAGCGCTGCCAGCGCCCGGTGGGGTGCAGGGAGTCGGTGAGCGCGGCGGCGGTGAGGCGCTCGGCCAGCGGCAGCCAGTCGGGGCGGTGCAGGGCGTCGGCGGCGGCGCGCAGGCCGGCGGCGCAGGTGAGGCGGCTGTGGGTCCAGTGGTCGGGGTGGATCTCCCAGATGCCGCTGTCGGGTTCGCGGTGCCGGGCGGCGATCGCCTCGACGGCCACCCGGGCGGCCCGCCGCCCGTCGGCGTCCAACTGGTCGTGCCGGGCGGCGGCGGCCAGCAGCAGCAGGCTCTCGCCGAACCCGTCGAGCTGGAACTGCCGGTTCACCCGGTTGCCCGCCACGTCGAACCCGCCCGGGTAGCCCGGGAGTTCGAGCCGGCGCAGGTCCGGCACCGGCGCGCCGTCGACGGTGTACGCGGGGGCCAGCCGCGGCCCGTCGCTGAGC